>CALWYO010000023.1 GCA_944385785.1 uncultured Oscillospiraceae bacterium
CCGTCTCAAGAAGAACTTGAGACGGGCAAAACCCGCGGTACCACTCAAATTGCACAAACGTGCCACTCATAGGTTCTAACAAACCCTTTGCATTGACGCAGCATCACGTGAGGCTCTACTCATGCTTAAAGCACTTTCTGCACTCCGGCTCGTAAGCGACAAGCAACTTGACAAGTAAACACCGGCTTACACCAACCGCCAGCTCTCTGTAGCCCCCTGTCAACGCTCTCTTAGTCATCGCCTTTAATATTTTGTTGTCGCGATTATATCATCTGTGCCACGCTTTGTCAATGGAAATTTAGAGCGATATTAATACGCTGATTGAACAATGTACAGAACTGCACATTGGCAGAACAGTGTCGGAATTATGCCTATAGAAAATAAAATAAAATGGTAAAAAACTATTGACACTTTTCATAACGGCGTGGTATTATTCATAACGAACTAAATATGATTAAAGGCTGTGACGAAGACGGCAGGGAAGGCACTTCTATAGAGAGCTGACGTTTGGTGAAAGTCAGTGTGGCGGTTTCCCAATTGCCCATCACTTCTGAGCTGGAGAGCTGAAAGTAGTAGGCGCTCCCGTGATACTGCGTTAATGTAACGGGCTTGTTGGAGCCTTGAGGTGGTGTGTTTATTTAGCATGCAATTTGAGTGGTACCGCGGATTATTTCGTCTCAAAGATTTTCTTTGAGACGTTTTTTTATGCTTTTATGCAATTAAGTATTTTTATTCTCTTGTTAGGAGGAAACGAAAATGAAGGTTGAGAGCAAATCACAGGCAATGCTGCATGAAGTTGCAGCGCGCATTTTAGAACTTAGGGAGATTAGCGGGCTGTCCCAGGAAGAGATGGCCGAAAAAACAGATCTAACTCCTGATGAGTATAGAGCATATGAATCAGGACTTGAAGATCTCCCGTTTACTTTTATTCATAAATGCGCCATTGCTCTTGGCGTAGATATGACGGAGCTCCTTGAAGGCAGCTCGGCAACACTCTCCGCGTATATTGTGACGCGAGGAGGAAGAGGTATGTTGACGGCAAGAGAAGAAGGCATAGAGATATCAAATTTAGCGCCGCGTTTTCGTAATAAACTTGGTGAACCGTTTCACGTGGTATATTCTTATTCCGATGAATTGCAAAATCAGCCTATCCATACTACCACTCATGACGGACAAGAGTTTGACTATGTAATTTCGGGCTCCATGCGTGTCAAAGTTGGAAACCATGAAGAAGTGCTGGAGGCAGGGGACAGTATATTTTACAATAGTTCAACTCCTCACGGAATGATAGCAATTGGTGGAAAAGACGTTGAGTTCTTAGCGATAATATTAGCTGGTGAAGAGACTTCTGAACAGAGTGTTGAGGAGACATTCACGGCTTCGAGAAGATCCGGACATTATATTTATGAACGGTTTGTGGATGTCATTGAAGATGACGACGGTGCGCTGAAGTCAATATACTTTAAGGATCCAGACACATTCAATTTTGGATTTGACATTGTCGATACCCTTGGTACAGAGAAGCCAGACAAACTGGCGATGCTTCACCTTGACAGAGATAAAAATGTACGCCGTTTTACTTTTGGCATGATGAAAAAAGAGTCAGCCAGGGCGGCAAACTATCTCACGTCTCTTGGTGTTAAGAGAGGCGATAAGGTGATGCTTGTGCTCCGCCGCAACTGGCAATTTTGGCCGATAATCGTTGCGCTTCACAAGATGGGCGCTATCGCGGTTCCTGCAACGGATCAGCTTTTGGAAAAAGACTTTGTTTATAGATTTAATGCTGTGGGAATTACTGCGGTTATTGCCAGCGGAGAGAGCAATGTTAGCGAAGAGGTTGACAAGGCGCTTAGCTCTTCGCCTAGTGTGCGTGTGAAAGTAATGTGTAACGGGACACGTGAGGGATGGCATAATTTTGATACTGAATATAGGTTGTTTAGATCGGTATATGAGAGGCTGGACGACGCCCCATGTGGAGATGACCCTGCTCTGATGTATTTCTCGTCTGGTACTGTTGGTTATCCAAAAGCTGTAATGCATAGTTATAAGTATGCTCTTGGGCATTTTATAACAGCAAAGTACTGGCACTGTGTAGATCCTGATGGAATCCATTTTACTATTTCGGATACTGGCTGGGGCAAAGCTGTTTGGGGGAAACTCTACGGCCAGTGGATGTGTGAAGCAGCGGTGTTCACATATGATTTCAACCGGTTTGATGCCCATGATATATTGCCGTTATTTGCTGAGTACAATATAACAACATTCTGTGCTCCTCCAACAATGTACAGATTGTTTATTAAAGAAGATCTGTCAAAGTATGACTTATCTAACATAAAGCACGCCAGCACAGCTGGCGAAGCTTTAAATCCTGAAGTATTTAATCAATTCAAAAAAGCTACTGGATTGTCAATAATGGAAGCCTTCGGACAGACAGAGACTACTCTTACTGTAGGAAATCTTGTAGGTATGACGCCCAAAATCGGTTCAATGGGAAAGGCATCTCCAATGTATGATGTCAGACTTATGGACAATGAAGGTAATGTTATAACTGAGTCAGGGCTCACTGGAGAAATAGTTATAAAAACAGATGAGAATATTCCATGCGGTCTTTTCCTGGGATATGCAGATAGTGAGCGTACTGCTGAAGCGTGGCATGACGGTTTCTATCATACAGGAGATACCGCTTGGAGAGATGAAGACGGCTACTTCTGGTATGTTGGTCGTGTAGATGATCTGATTAAATCTTCTGGCTACCGTATTGGTCCATTTGAGATAGAGAGCGTAATAATGGAACTGCCATATGTTCTTGAATGCGGAGTATCAGCTGAACCTGATGATATACGTGGTCAGGTCGTCAAGGCCAGTATTGTCCTGACACGTGGGACTGAAGGCACAGAGGAGCTGAAAAAAGAAATCCAAAACTATGTAAAGAGCAGAACCGCCCCATATAAATATCCACGTATTGTTGTGTTCCGTGATGAATTGCCAAAGACTATAAGTGGAAAAATTATTCATAACCAGCTCTAATAAACTATAAAAGAAAATAATTATTTGACAAAGCGCGGCACAGATGATATAATCGCGACAACAAAATATTAAAGGCGATGACTAAGAGAGCGTTGACAGGGGACTACAGAGAGCTGGCGGTTGGTGTAAGCCGGTGTTTACTTGTCAAGTTGCTTGTCGCTTACGAGCCGGAGTGCAGAAAGTGCTTAAAGCATGAGTAGAGCCTCACGTGATGCTGCGTCAATGCAAAGGGTTTGTTAGAACCTATGAGTGGCACGTTTGTGCAATTTGAGTGGTACCGCGGGTTTTGCCCGTCTCAAGTTCTTCTTGAGACGG
>CALWYO010000024.1 GCA_944385785.1 uncultured Oscillospiraceae bacterium
TGTCCGTTGGGAAAACGATTGTTATGTCTGTGTACCGTTCCAGGGCCTGAGACCGATAATTAAACCGCATGATTGACATTGTTAAGACTCCTCTCTATCGTGTATTTATATTGTTTTAGCTTTCAAGCGCGTTGTATTTCATTTATCTTTTCTATTTTTCCCTGGGGCAGGACTGGCAACCCTTGCCGACGGGAAGGAGCGTGCCGCATACAGAAGTGTGATTTCATAAAGCTCCACACCGAAGCCTGCTGTGACGTACACGTATCTGAAGCCGTGAAAAGTGGCGATGGAGTTATACGCTTCCGCCTATCAGCCTCAGCATACGTATATGTCCATATGGCATCTGCTGGCTCCAACTATATTATGAAAGAAATTGTAATACCGGTCAAGTGCTTCAGGGCGATTATTGCACCAAAGATGCCAGATTACGCCATAGTTTGACGACGCCGGCGATTATCTGAGGAAAGTAAAGGTTGCCCAATAACAGCCAATGGGACTTGCGTATAGTCTTGCACGGGTTAGATCGGCTCGTACGAATATATGGCAAAGACATTTGTACTGTCTCAGAGGGTTATATTTTCATGCGGTTTCGGCTTGATGCCAGAAGGATAACTGACTGTTTTCAAGTTTTCAGATTCCCAGTAGCGGGGTTATCTATAAGTTTGCCGTCTTCTGAAAAGCGGGAACCATGACAGGGACAGTCCCAGGTGCGCTCATATGGGTTCCATTTTAAAGCGCAGCCCAAATGGGGACAGCGTTTTAAGGTTGGAGTCAGAAGGCCGACTGTCGATTCAAATGTGTTGACGGCGAGTCTGGGACGTAGAATTGTCCTGGATGGGGAGAACACCTGGGCATAGGGGTTCTTTTTATCTGAGATAAGGTCGCACAGGATTATGGCAGAGACCATGGCCGATGTCATACCCCATTTGTTATAACCTGTAGCGACGTATAAATTTTCGGTGTTTTGTGAGTACCGGCCGATATAGGGCATATCGTCCAATGTTATGCAGTCCTGAGCCGCCCAGGCGTATAACTCTTTGGAATCAGGATAGTACCGCCGTGCGAAATTTCTCAGCTCGTGCCAGCTGCCGCCCTTTTTTCCTGTACGGTGATCGCCCCCTCCAATCAGCAGCAGGTCGCCGTAATTTCTGAAAGACATACCCTTTGACGCCTCGTCCACATACATCCCGTTTACATTCGCCGCATTTTTAAGAGCTATTACGTAAGAGCGATGCTGGTACATCTTCATAAAGTAAATGCCGTGCTTATTTAAAAACGGGAAATGCGTCGCCACAATTATTTTCTCTGCACTGATCTTGCCGCTGCCGGTGATGGCCGTAGTACCCACAAGTTCATGTACAGGCGTATTCTCATAAATATTCAGACGCTGTGAAATGGCCCTGAGAAATTTTAAAGGGTTGAATTGAGCCTGATTTGGAAAACGAACAGATCCGGCCACGGGGAAAGGAAGAGACAGGTGGGACGCAAACTCCGAGTGAAAACCCAGCTTATCTAAAGCCAAAAGCTCTTTTTCTATTTTCCGATTGCCATCCACAGAGTATACGTAAGAATCCTTGCTTTCAAAGTCGCACTCAATCTGATTACACAGCTGCCGATATTTTTCCAGGGCCAGTTCGTTGGCCTCCAGATATTTTTTAGCCTGTTCAACTCCAAACCTTCTGATGAGCCTGTTGTAGATAAGTCCGTGTTGAGATGTGATTTTAGCTGTTGTATTGCCGGTTATCCCGCCGCCTATTGTCCTTGCCTCTACAAGTACATAGGGGATATTAGCCTGATGGAGCATATAAGCGCATAAAACCCCGGCCATTCCACCGCCTATTATCAGAACGTCAGTTTTTAAATCCTGATTCAGACGTGGAAACCCAGAGGCCGAGGAGGTCTTATCCCATAATGAAGTCATAATAGTTACCTCTGATATATGAATTTAATATTATTGTTGTTCAAGAGGCGATAACTATACATTATATGACAACCGAGCACATGTTTTGTGGAAATGCTATTGGGGGGATTGATTATAATAGACGTAAAAATACGGCAGGACAAGTAAGACCTTGTTCTGCCGTGGAATCATATATAAAAGGCGGGTTTATTTCTAAACTGTAGAAAGCCGTCATTAGAGTATAGTTTGAAGTTAAAAGACGTGAGAAATACCGTCGCCCCAGAGGAAAAAGCGAAATGGGAGAGACCTGCCGCAACTGCAAAAAATGCGGCGAACCGTACGGTTCGCCGCAACATGGCACCCCCGGCGCGACTCGAACGCACTACATCCCGCTTAGGAGGCGGGCCCTCTATCCTGGTGAGGTACGGGGGCATTTTCTAAGGCACATGCCATTTTAACCTTTATAGGACCGTATGTCAAGAGAAAATCGGCAATTAGACTAAATAAGGCCGTTTTGGACAGGCAAATATCTTGACAATCCCCTCTTTTGGGCGTTAAAATATACCTTGTATGATATTTTCGGAATTACTGGAGACAGTTTCGTAAATATAACCTTTTTGGTCTGCACATACACAATTTAATAATGAATGGAGGTGTGTTGATCCGGATGATACACGTATACTATGCCGCCGCAATTGTTGCGGCGCTTGTTATAGCCTTCTTCGTGGGTATCGCTTATAGGAAGCGCGTTTCAGAGCGCGAGATATCCAGTGCCGAAGAGGAGGCAAAGAGGATCATCAACGATGCCATAAAAAACGCCGAGAGCAAAAAACGTGAGGCGCTTTTGGAGGCAAAAGAGGAGATACACAATAACCGCGCTGAGTATGAGCGGGAAGTCAAGGAGCGACGCAACGAACTTCAGAAGCAGGAACGGAGGCTTCAGCAGAAGGAAGAGAATCTGGACAGGAAGACAGAGGCTCTTGAAAAGAAAAATGAGCAGGCTGCCAGAAAGATGGCGGAGCTGGATCAGGCAAAAGAAGAGGTCGCCACAGTTAAACGCAGTCAGCTGGAGATGCTTGAAAAGATTTCCGGATACTCAATAGAGGAGGCAAAAGCATACCTTATTGCGAATATTGAGTCGGAATGTACTCATGAAGCGGCTATGAAAATCAAGGAAATCGAGGCCAAGTACAAAGAAGAGGCGGACGAGCGCGCCAAGGAAATTATCGGCCTTGCCATTCAACGCTGTGCCGCAGATCATGTGGCAGAAGTCACAGTCTCCGTGGTCCCACTGCCTAATGATGAGATGAAGGGCCGGATTATTGGGCGAGAGGGCCGCAATATCCGCAGCATTGAGCAGTTAACAGGCGTTGACCTTATTATTGATGACACACCGGAGACTATTACGGTTTCATGTTTTGACCCGATACGCAGAGAGATTGCCCGACTGGCGCTTGAAAAACTCATCACTGACGGGCGCATACATCCTGCGCGTATAGAGGAAATGGTTGAAAAGGCCAGACGCGAAGTGGACGCCACAATTAAAGCCGAAGGTGAAAAGACGGTATTTGAAACAGGAGTGAGAGGACTGCACCCGGAGCTTGTAAAACTTATCGGACGCCAGAAATACCGCACAAGTTATGGACAGAATGTATTGAACCATTCAAAAGAGGTCTCATATATATCAGGGCTTATCGCTTCCGAGTTGGGTGCCGATATTGCGCTGGCAAAGAGAGCCGGACTGCTCCACGATCTGGGTAAATCTGTGGATCACGAGATGGAAGGGTCCCACGTCCAGCTGGGTGTAGAGCTTGCCCGCCGATACAAGGAGAGCGAGGAAGTAATTCACGCTATCGAGGCCCATCACGGCGATGTGGAACCGCATTCGCTTATCGCATGTATTGTCCAGGCAGCGGACACTATCTCCGCAGCCAGACCAGGCGCAAGAAGAGAGAATATTGAGAACTACATCAAGCGCCTGGAGAAATTGGAGAACCTTACGAAGTCCTTTAAGGGAGTGGAGACGTGCTATGCAATCCAGGCCGGCCGTGAGATCCGCATAATGGTGAAGCCGGAGGAAGTCAGCGAGGACGAAATGATCCTTATGGCAAGGGATATAGCGAAGAAGATCGAGGCCGAGCTTGAGTATCCTGGACAGATAAAAGTTAATCTGTTCAGAGAGACAAAGGCAGTGGAATACGCAAGATAACAGGGACTTGACTACTTCCATCGGAGGAATAACATCAGGTTTTAAATATAAATCAGGGAACTGCCGTAGAGGCGGTTCCCTGATTTTTTGTTTGGCATAAAGCTCTACAGGCTTTAGCGATTGCTATATGGCTGGCAAAGTTTAACTTTTACTTTCGGACTTATTCTTTTTAGAGAGCGAGCGTAAGTATTTATCAATATAATATGCCAGGAATGCGAGCATGAACATGATGGATATGTAGTCCGTAAAAAACAAAAGGGCCGGTCGGTCATAGTCGAAAAAGACAAAATGAGCTGTGAGGAACATATAGGACGCGAAATTGTTGTTAATAAACGAATAAAGTCCGTATCCGGCGATAATTACACTGATAATCCGCAGTAAAATATGAAGCGGTGCGGGGAGTTTCTTTCCGGCATTTTTATTTAATAT
>CALWYO010000025.1 GCA_944385785.1 uncultured Oscillospiraceae bacterium
CCGCCCTTGCCATTTTGATAATGGACGGTCTTGTTTCGGCTGTATATTCATTTCTTATATACAGGCGTTCAAAAGAGGGCAAAAACATGGAGAAATAAAGTCGTCGTTTTATTTCCCGTCGCCCAGCTCCCGCGCCATCCGGCTTATATCCAGCCTTATTGCCTCCAGCTGCACCTTCAATTCCCGTTTTTCCCGCTCTTCCCTGTGCTGCGCCGCCACGCCCAGGCCCATACAGGCAATAAACACGCCGCCCATGAGGATAAAGTTCCCATTGAAAAATGAGGAATCCACTATAAGCACGCCTATGGGGAAGGCAAATCCCAGCACAAAGGCGACAAAGGCTAAAATTTTCCACATGCCAGGTCTTCTAATTCGTCCCTCCAGGCTCTCGGCCCTGTCACGAGCTTCCGACAGTTTCATCTCCTTCCTCTGGCGCGCCTCCAGTCTGCGCCGCTCTTTATTAGTCAGGGCCGAAACCCTCTCCTGATCCGCTTTTCTGTCCATCTCGTCCCTCCGGTAAAAATATGTTATAATTATAAAATAAACAGTAGTACTTGGCAACCGGCCCTGCCGGCAGCCCACGAAAAATAAATATTGCCGGCGGAAGCATCTACAGATGTCACAGTTTTTACGCCGGCGGAAGGAGTCAGATATGGAATTTGAAAAACTGCTTGATAACCGCTGGTCATGCCGTTCTTTTTCGGACGCACCTGTGCCTGGGGAGATGGTAGATCAGATAATTGCAGCCGCCCTCAAGGCGCCAACAGCCAGAAACATCCAAAACTTTATGGTCTGGGTACTCTCTTCTCAGAGAGCTGCCGAGGCCGTAAAAGCCTCAACGCGCTTTACTTTTGGCGCGCCCCTTTTCTTTTTAGTGGGGCACAGAGAGGAAAACGCCTGGGTGCGCGGATATGACGGGCACATCTTCGGCGATGTGGACACATCTATTGTGGCCACGCATATGATGCTTGAAATAGCAAATCTCGGCCTGGGCACCACCTGGGTGGGCTCTTTTGACGCCCCAAAACTTCAGGAGCTGCTGCCGGAAACTGCGGGATATGAGCTTCTGGCTCTCTTCCCCACCGGATTTCCCGCACCTGACGCCGTCCCAGGCCCTCTCCACTCAGTGTCAAAGACTCCTGAGCAGGTGTCCATGAAACTATAAAACTCTCGAAGAAGCGGCGGAGCCGCTTCTTCGAGACCTTTTCACCGGAGCTTCGGCTCCGGTGTTTTTTGCTATGCTGCTGCATAGCAAATCGGCCGTGTGCCCCTCACAGCGACACACGGCCTTTTTATTTAAAACGCGTGGGCCGAGACGGCCCACATGCGCGAAAACTTCTCCTTATCCCCTCCTTTTTAAATATCTCCCCTGCCCAAGCAGTTATTGCATTCGGGCTTCTTACAGTTCAGGCACATCCTGATTTCCGTTTCCTCGGCGTCAAAATCGTGCCTTCCCCTTCTGTCAGGAAGCCCCATTTCCCTACGCAGCGCCGTGACATACCTGCGGGATCGGCGCATCCAGGAGGCCATCTGCCTGTCGGAGAATCTGTCCCTGTATAGCAACAAAACAGTTGTCCTATCGTCAGGCTGTATGAACCTCTGGGACATCCACTCGCTCAGTCGTCCCATATTCACACACGCCTCAGCGGTTCCACCGCCGTGGGGATATACCCCAGCATTTTGAATCTCTCGGCGTCTCCAAGTCTGTCCCACTCACACTGGAGGCAGTCCCTGCACAGTTCCCCGCTGTCGCCCCGACCGAATATCTCTCCGCAGTATATATCTCCTCCGCAGGAGCAGCATACGGCCGCCACAGTCTCCTCCTCCGGTTCAGTCCTCACCTCCGGCGGATTTATTATTCTCCTGTCCCTCCGCCAGCCTCTCTCGCCAAAGACGTACACGTCAATGGCGAGGCTCATCTAATCACCTGCATTTCTCTGGCTTCAAAATCCTCAATATCAGATAGCGTAAAATACCGTTTCTGACGTATCTTCCTGGATCTTATTCTGTTTTGATATATCCAGGTCTGCACTGTCCTCTTTTTGACGCCATACCGCTCCGCCAGCTGCTCTACACTGAAAATTTCCTCTATATGTACCACCTCGCCAACAAAATATTGCATTTTGCTCGATAATGTGATAAGCTGTAAGCAAATTGTACTGAATATACAGCTATTTTCATGTTACTCCGGAGTTTATCGAGTGTAATGCTCGTTTACGGCTATATATTACCTGATAATTTACTCGGTGTCAATAGTTTTTGTCGAGTATTATGCTCGATTTGTTGTACTGTACAAAAAGCGGGGTGTAAATTTGGACGAAATTGACAGAATCAAAAAACTGGCGCGGGAGCGCGACATAACAATGAACTCCCTGTGCAGGGCAATAGGCCGCAGCACCAGCTATTTTTCGGATAAGCGCCGCACAGGCTCCGCCATACCTGGGGACTCGCTGGAGATAATAGCAAAACGATTAAACACAACTGCCGCCTATTTGAGAGGAGATACCCTGGATCCATCCCCTCAAGAGCCTGTGCCTGGCTATCAGGAACAGGATCTGGCCGAACTTATGGACGTAGGGCTCAGGCTCAATTCCGCCGGCAGGCGGGAACTTATAAATTACGGCGGCTATCTCTCAGGGCTTGACGAGTACCGCCGGCCCACCGGCGACCTGCGGTCAATACGCCACTATATAGTCCCCGCCGCCGCCGGCTATGCCTCGCCGGTAGAGGGGGAGGATTATGAAATTCTGGAACTTCCCGGAGTACCGCCTGGGGCCGATTTTTGCGTCACCGTCTCCGGCGATTCCATGGAGCCGTATATCAGGGACGGCGACATGGCTTTTGTAAGGAGGAATACCGATCTCGAAGACCTGGATGTGGGCGTGTTCTTTTTGGACGGAGATGTGCTCATAAAGCAGGCTGTCACAGATTCCTTTAAGAATGTGTACTTGCTCAGCGCCAATCCGCGGAGGCAGGACGCCAACAGGATAATACCTCACGACTCTGCCTCCACCCTTGTCTGTTTCGGGAAGGTTATATGCCAGAAGCTTCCAAGGCCGGAGTATGTATAACAGCAACCGCCTGAAACTTCAGTCTGCATAACAAAAGTATTTTAGATTATAAGGTCGGTATAAGTATGAATAGAAAAGGCAGATACTACGTTGAGCCACAAGATGCCCTGACCCTGCTGGCGATGGCCCTTATGGCAGCGGCGGGAATTATAAGGATAATCTGGTGGGTGCTGTGGCCCCAGGAGTTGACTACAGTCTGGACTACAGTTACCCAGGGGGTGCTGCCCCTTGTGGCAGCTGCGCTCTTTCTTCTGCTGACTCCCCTTTTGGGAAAAAGAGCTCTGTGGACCACGTCCATCCCTGTTTTTATGGGCGTCATATTCTTTATCACCAAGGCTGCCGGCTTTGTCTGGTGGCATCAGCTGCTGTGCACGGCCCTGTATCTCCTGGTGGCGGCGCTATACAGTCTCACCGTTTTCGGCATCCTTCCCACCCAGAGGCTCTTGATTCCTCTTTTTGGACTGCCTTTTATATATCATCTGGTGGTGCAGGATCTTATACAGAATTTACATGTCTATAGCGCCTCCCAGTGGCTGCGGGAGATCTCCGTCCTTTGCATCATGGCGGGTCTGCTGTCACTATCTGCCGGTATGCGCCGCACAGACTCAAAAAGCGCCGTCAAATCGTAAATTGTAGCGGGCAAGCCAAACGTCATATTCATCGGAATACCATATTGATTTTCCCTGTGTGGAAAATATAATATTCGTCTGTATGATATCCCCAGGAGGCGCTTATATGACCCGTGATATGACAAGCGGAAATCCGCTGAAACTCATCGCCATCTTCTCAATACCCCTTTTAATTGGGAATATTTTTCAGCAATTTTACAGTATGGCCGACACAGTGATAGTCGGTCAGACAATAGGCACCAGGGCTCTGGCGGCAGTGGGCTCTACCGGCTCCATATCATACCTGGTGCTGGGGTTTGTCACCGGAATGACCAGCGGGTTCTCTGTAGTCACCGCTCAAAAGTTCGGCGCCGGAAACATGGATGGAGTACGCAGGTCCGTCTGCACCAGCGTCATACTCTCCGCCGGACTCACTGTAATTATCACCTTTATCAGCATGATTTGCACAAGGCCGATGCTGAATCTTATGGACACTCCGGAGGACGTAATCGAGCAGGCCTACGCCTATATAATCGTCATATTCGGCGGTATATTCGCCTCGTTTTTCTACAATACCCTGTCCTGCGTCCTGCGGGCTCTGGGTGACAGCCGCACGCCTCTCTACTTTCTCATACTCTCATCAATACTGAACATCGGTCTGGATTTTTTCTTTATTCTGTCCTTCCACATGGGTGTGGAGGGCGCAGCCTACGCCACTGTACTCTCGCAGGTGGTATCGGGCCTGTTGTGCCTTATATACATGGCCAAAAGATATCCTCAGCTTAAAATGAGACGTGAGGACTGGCGCTTTGACTGGGGCTTTGCATGGGTTCACCTTAGAATAGGACTGCCTATGGCTTTGCAGTTTTCAGTTACGGCTATCGGTATGATGGCCCTGCAGGCCTCTCTCAACAGCTTTGGTTCCACAGTAATGGCCGCTTTTACCGCCGCCTCAAAAGTAGAACTGGTGTTTACTCAGCCCATGACCACCCTGGGGGTGGCTATGTCCACTTACGCTGCTCAGAATCTGGGCGCCGGCAAATACTGCCGCATAAAGTCCGGTATGAGAGCAGGACTTGTCCTGGCTGGGGCATCAGTTATATTGGCTACATTCGCAGTCACCCTGCTGGGCCGGTTCTTTGTACGGCTATTTATAGACTCTCCCACAGAGGAGATATTCTCCGCCTCCCAGACGTACCTTAACACCATAGCCATTTTCTTTATACCTCTGGCGCTGCTCAACCTGTACCGCTATGCGCTTCAGGGGATGGGAAGCGCGGGAATAACCGTTCTGGCCGGAGCTATCGAACTTGTTATGCGTACCGCCGCCTGCCAGATACTTCCGCCCATAATAGGTTACCAGGGAGTATGTCTTGCAAGTCCTATGGCCTGGGTAGGGGCTTTCGCGCCGCTAATATTTATATACATACACAGGATGAAAAAATTGGAGGCAAGCCCCATCAGAGCGCATACGGTTTGAGTTCCCCCTTACCATGGGAGGGCGTGGGGATTTCGCCGGCTGCGGCCGGCGAGCTAAACCGCCGGTTGCACCAGCGGGGGTCGGCCGCGAGGGGCGTAGCCCCTCTGACTCACGTCCTCCCGCACCAGGGCAAGCTCAGGGCTCACGAGTTTGCCCTTCACGCCCAGGCGCCGCGTCTATCCCCAACGGGCAACAGCCCGTCGGGGACCCCATAAACCCGCTGCGCTGGGCTTCGGTTTGTTTTGCCATGTGCAGATATATTGCCAGGCTGGGGTGTTTCCAAAGAGGGGCGTAGCCACGTCCTCCCGCACCAGGGCAAGTTCAGGACTCACAAGTTCGCCCCTCACGCCCAGGTGCGCTCGTCCTTCTCC
>CALWYO010000026.1 GCA_944385785.1 uncultured Oscillospiraceae bacterium
GTCAGCGAAGTCGGTTGCGGAGGCGGTTATCGCCAGTGTGCCGACTGCCATGACTACTGCCAAGACCACACACAGGGTCTTCTTCAGAGTCTTCATGTAGTGTTTCCTCCTTAATAAAAATATAAAAATTTGCCCGTACATGAAACCGGACTTTTTGATATGTAAACGCCGAATGGGGCGCAAACACCTTTTTTATCGCCGGCCACCTTTCAATTTATGACCGGCACCCCCTCCCCATGACTCTTTTATGGTTCGGAGATGATGGGCTTTCACCCTTGCCCTGAAACCCAGCGTCATTCCTCCACAGAATTTAAGGAGGAGTACGGCGGGAAGCCAAGGTCGGGCGGCCCTTATAACCCCCGCCGTACACTGACATAATGAAGACTCTCACCGCCTCGAAAAAGTTCCAAGGCAGGCCTGCCGGATTTACGGTAAACGGTAAAGAATCTGCATCGCTGAGGTGATCTACGGGACAAAAACTGCGACACCAAATGAGCTGCTGCGCGCCTGTCCCATAAGTCGATAACATTTTAGCATAGCGGGACATCGATGTCAACTGTGGCCAAAATATTCGTTACAAAAAAGTTACAATATACGCCAAAATCTGAAAGTCTTACTGCCGCAAGGCTTTTCAGGTTTTTCACATGGGCGTATATTCCGTTTTTCATACCAACAAGTAACAAAAGATTATAAAAAATGGGGCACTTGTTGAAAAATGTCATTATAGGATTACAGCAAATTACTTTCTAATCTTTCACCTTGTAACCTGTTACAGTTAATTTTACTCATTTTCTTCTAATTTGCAAGAGTTTTTTACAAAAAAACAGGTGTAATTTGCCAAAAATTTTGTTTACCCTGTGTGTATGAGACGGAGGGGGTAAGTTTTTTTCGTATTCATTTCAGTTTTTGAGAATTGGGGCTGGAGAGAAATCTGCGCGATTTTGTTCCCAGTAATGCGGACGAACCGCGCACCCTGCGGGTGCACTCTCAGCCTCCCTTGGGAATCTGGGACAAAATCTTCGATTTTGTTCCCATTTTTTGCGGCTGACCCGCGCGCCCTTCGGGCACACTCTCAGCCTCCCTGTGTTTTTTGGCCGGTACACGCCCGTCCAAAAAACAGATTTAACTTTATTTTGTTGCTAACGCAACAAAACTCTTGCAGAGGGCTTTTATGTGATTTTTATCACCGCTGCTATAGGCATATACATTATAATATATAACTAAATGAACCGGACTTGCTGGAAGTCCGGTTCATTACTGCAATTCACAAATTTTTTATCTCAGGGTGGCACCCAGTTCTTTATCAAGGGCGGTGAGAATGGATTTCACTGCCTCATCGGCCTGCTGGTCCTTGAGAGTGCTCTCATCAGATCTTAGTGTCAGGGAATACGCCGTGCTTCTCCGTCCCTCTGGTATCCCTGGGCCGGTGTACACGTCAAAGAGTTTCACATCCCGCAGATATTCGCCTCCGGCGCGGCGGATGCAGTCCTCAATGGCGGCGACGGTTATTCCCGCGTCGCAGACTATAGCCAGGTCACGGGTGACGGCGGGGTATCTGGGCAGCGGCGTGTACTCGGGGTCAGCGCCCTTTACATTCATCAGCTGCTGGAAGTCCAGCTCGGCGCAGTAGAGCTCGCCGTCAACTCCGTAATTTTGGGCAACAATCGGATGGATCTGTCCTATCACGCCTATGCGTCTGTCACCTGAGTACACATCGGCACAGCGGCCGGGGTGGTAAGATGGATTCGGCGTTTTCGGCACCTGGAAGCTAATATTTTCAGCGCGGATATCGCGAAGTATGGCCTCAACTGCACCTTTGAGAGCGTAGAAGTCCATATCCTGTCCATAGGCGCCCATGGAGAGGACTCTATTCTCTACTGCCAGCCCGTCTTCTCCGCCAGGCAGGTATATGCGGCCCACCTCGTAGAGCTTCACGTTCTGATTCCTGTAGTTATAATTACGGGCCAGGATCTCCAGAATGGAGGGCAGCACCGTGGTACGCATTATGGAGGTATCTTCACCTAATGGGTTTAATATTTTAAATGATTTACGGCGGGGATCATCTTCCGGCCAGCGTATTTTATCATAGCATGTTGGAGAGATAAAGGAATAGGTTATTATCTCATCGTATCCACAGGCCCTGCATATCGCTCCAAGCTGGTTTTCCAGTTTCTGTTCCGGTGAGTAGCCACCCAGGGTTGTCTGGCCCAGCATCAACGTAGTGGGGATGTTGTTGTAGCCGTAGAATCTGGCCACCTCTTCGGCCAGGTCCGCTATGCCCTCCACATCGCCGCGCCAGGATGGTATAACCACCTGGGCGGGGCCAGAGGGGATACTTCCGTCCTCAGTGCGGATTTCCACGCGAGCCAGGTATTTGTACATATCTTCGGCGGGGATATCTGTTCCAAGCAGTGCGTTTACCCTCTCTGGGTCCATCATTATCGTCCGAGGCTGGGGGACAAAGTTCAATATATCGATGACTCCGTCCACAACTTCTCCGGCGCCCAGCATTTCGACAAGTTCACAGGCGCGTTGCACCGCGGGGAATGTATTCAAAGGATCCAGTCCCTTTTCAAATTTTGCGGAAGCCTCTGTACGCATACCAAGAGCAAGGGCCCCCTTGCGGATGCATGTCCCGTCAAAGCAGGCGGACTCGAATACTACATCGACTGTATCGTCTACAATCTCCGAGTTCTCGCCGCCCATAATTCCGGCAAGTCCCACTGCCCGGGTCTCGTCGGCTATAACCAGGTGGTTTTTATTGAGCTTTCTCACCTGGCCATCCAGCGTTGTCAGCTCCTCGCCCTCCTCCGCAAGACGGACTATTATCTTTCCGCCTTTAACATAGCGGTAGTCAAAAGCGTGCATTGGCTGGCCGTATTCCAGCATAACATAGTTTGTTATATCCACTATATTATTTATCGGCCTGACGCCCATAGCGCGAAGCCGTTCACGCATCCACTTTGGAGATGGCGCTATCTTCACGTTGCGGACCATCCTGGCGGTGTAGCGCGGGACAAGGTCCACAGCGGGCGTTTCAACATCCAGAAGTTCTGTGAGCTCGCCGGGCCCGCCGCCCTTAACCTGTGGTTCATGGAGGGTGATGGGCGTATCGAAGGTGGCGGAGACCTCCCTGGCAAGTCCAATAACGCTTAGACAATCTGGCCTGTTGGGGGTAATTTCAAATTCCACCACGCTGTCGTCAGCATTTATAATTGGCTTTATGTCATCGCCGGGCGCCATCCCATCTTCACGCAGGATGAAGATGCCGTCCTCTATGCAGTGGGGGAATTCCGCCTGCTGAGCCCGAAGGTCGGCAAGGGTGCAGTAGCTGTCAGTCTTAGTGTTGTAAGCGGCGAGATCCCCTACGTGGAGGTTGGCGCAGCATGTGTCCGGGCAGACGGTAGCTCCGCCGATGTCCGCGCAGGTGTGGAAGGAGCCATCCTCCTGGGGCGTGACCTCCAGCAGTTTGGCGCAGACTACAGGCCCAAAGACCTTGTCACCGGGTTTGATGTCGGCTGGGATAGAGGGCTTATCCTTCTCCAGCGGGTGATAGTCGTTTAAAAGGGCGGCCGGTATAATCTGACCGTAGGGGAAATCCCTGGTATCAAGCCCCAGCTCCGAGAGACCGCACATCATACCGTCGGAGAGGGCGCCTCTGAGCATCCCCCGCTCTATCCTCTTGCCGCCTGGCAGCATGGAGTCGTGCAGAGCAACGGGCACATAGTCGCCCACATGTACATTCCATGCGCCTGTCACTATCTGTACCGGCGACTCCTTGCCTACGTCCACCTGGCAGATCCACATATGGTCGCTGTCAGGATGGCGCTCCATTGACGTAACTTTGCCGACGACAACATTGGAGATCTCGGCTCCCAGATCATGAGTCAGTTCCACTTTTGAGCCGGAGAGGGTCATAGCCTCGGCAAAATCTTTGTCATTGGCGTCAACTGTTACAAATTCTCTCAGCCATTTTCTGCTTAAATTCATTTCCTACCCACTCCTCTCTTAAAACTGTTCCAGGAACCGGACGTCGTTTTCAAAAATCAATCGCAAATCTGCTATTTTAAAGCGGCGCATTGCGGTTCTCTCCAAACCTATGCCAAAAGCCCAGCCGGAGTACACATCTGGGTCGATTCCGCTCATGCGGAGCACGTTGGGATGTATCATTCCAGCGCCAAGGAGCTCAATCCAGCCTTCGCCTTTACAGGTTGGACAGCCTACGCCGCCGCACTTGTGGCACTGGACGTCCATTTCGCACGAGGGCTCCGTAAAGGGGAAGTGATGAGGGCGGAATCTGGTCTTTGTCCCTTTGCCATACAGTTGTTCAACCACAGTGTTCAGCGTTCCCTTCAGATCCGCCATGGTCACATTTTTATCTATGACCATTCCCTCAACCTGATGGAACATTGGAGAATGGGTGGCGTCCACCTCATCCTTCCTGTATACCCGTCCAGGCGCGATTATCCTGATGGGCAGAGGCATTGTCTCCATCGCCCTGACCTGCATTGGGGAGGTCTGGCTTCGCAGCATGACGCGGCTGTCGCTGTCAAAATAGAATGTATCCGACCAGTCTCTGGAGGGGTGTCCTTCGCCTGCGTTAAGTTTATCGAAGTTATAGCTGGCAAGCTCAATCTCCGGTCCGTCCAGAACTGTAAAGCCCATACCTATAAATATCTCTTTTATCTCCTCCAGCGCGATATACATCGGATGCTGGTGTCCCATATTGTGCTCTTTACCCGGCACTGTAACATCAAGAGCTTCTTTTTTCAGCCTCTGCTCCATGGCCAGCGCCTCAATCTCCCGTCGGGCATCGGCAATTTTACTCTCAATTGCTGAACGCACCTCGTTTGCAAGCTGACCCATCTTTGGCCGCTCGTCAGCGGGCAAAGCGCCCATCTGCTTCAAGATTGCTGTGAGCGCTCCTTTTTTCCCCAGGTATTTTACCCGCAGTTCCTCAAGTTCCTGAGACGTCCTAACCTGCTCAAGCCGCTTTACGGCCTCCTCGCGTATTTCGCGCAGCTTTTCTTTCATCTTATCAGCTCCATGTATTTTACATTTGTAAAAGTTTTTACATAATAATCGGCTAATATTTTTACAGGTGACAAAAATAAGACTCTCTGCCCCCAAATGGGACGGAGAGTCTCCGCGGTACCACCCATATTCGCGCACAAAGTCGCGCTCTCAATTGCCTGTAACGGGGCCTCCGCCGGTGATTGGCCGGTGCTCCAGGGCGAACTAAGTACGTTTTCCGCAGGAGGCTTTCAGCCGGGGACCTCCCTCTCTTTTGCATCCAGTTCGTACTATTTTCCCCTTCATCGCATTTTGCACAATCTATGTTATATCATATCCGCATAGATTAAGCAATACAAATTTTCTGCAAAAAAGTTTACTGCAATCAATTACTGGCTGCAGCAATTGTTATCCAGCGTGAAACTTCATGCGCCGTGGGCACCGCTTGCCGAAAAAGGCCATGCGGCCTTTTCCGACAGCCTCACACACTCTCTTTTCTTTATGAAAAAACTGTTGCAAATGCCGGAAAATTTAATTATTCTATAGGCAGTTATAAGTTTATACATTTATATTTATAACAGGAGGCCATTTATATGGAGCTTTGCACAGCTGCCCAGGCAAAGGCTATGGATGAATATACTATTAATATTCTGGGCGTGCCATCTATCAAACTGATGGAGCGGGCCTCAGAGCATCTGGCGCAGGAATCGCTTAAAATCATGGGCAGCGGCAAGAGCGCCGCCATATTTTGCGGACATGGAAACAACGGAGGCGATGGTATAGGCGCGGCGTTGCGACTTATCAACGCTGGGAAAAACGTCAGCGTGTTCCTTGTGGGCGACCCTTTAAAGTTATCCCGTGACACCGGCCAGATGGCACGCAGACTACAGAAACTGGGTGTCCCCCTTGAATTATTGCCAGACAGCGATGACGATATAATAAGCCGTCTTGCCGGTTGCAGCGTAATAGTCGACGCCATATACGGATTTGGATTTCACCTTCCCTTAAGCGGCGCAGCTCAGCGGACGTGCAGGCTCATAAATCTCTCCAATATACCAGTGGTGGCAGCCGATATGCCCAGCGGCGTGGAAACGGACACCGGATTCGCCGATGAGTATGCCGTCCGCGCCCATGTGACGGTTACATTTTCAAAGGCAAAGATCGGTCAGTTTATCGCTCCGGGGACGCTTTTTTGCGGCGATGTTAAAGTTTGCGATATTGGTGTGTCTTCGCCGCCTCAATCTGAAGTCCCGCCATCTGTAGAAACAGTGGAGGTCTCCAGGCTTTTTCCCCTGCGCCCCAGAAACGCGCATAAGGGAATGTTTGGCAAGTGCCTTATTATAGCCGGCAGCGTAGGATATACAGGCGCGCCGTCTTTCGCATCCCGAGCCGCGGTAAAATCTGGAGCCGGCCTTGTATTCCTTGGGGTCCCAGAGTCAATATATACTATAGAGGCCATAAAAAACGACGAGGCCATGCCTTTCCCACTACCGTGCGATGGCGACGGTATTATCTCTCCAGCGGCAACCGATATAGTGCTTGAAAGGCTTGCTAAATGCGACGCCTGCCTTATAGGTCCGGGGCTTGGCATATCCGACGGCGCTGAAAAAGTGGTATCTGCCGTTATAGAAAGCTCCACAGTCCCCCTGGTTATAGATGCAGATGGCATAACCGCCGTTTCCAGGAATATAGATATACTGGAGAAGGCGAAATGTCCCGTAATTCTCACTCCCCACGACGGTGAGTTTGCCAGGCTGGGCGGCGATCTGTCTGCAAAAGACAGGCTCACCGCAGCAAGGGACTTCTCCATGGAGCACAAGTCAGTCCTTGTTCTCAAGGGGTATCACACGATAGTTGCCACGCCTGACGGCCGCGCTTTTGTAAATACCACCGGCAATCCAGGTATGGCAAAAGGCGGCAGCGGAGATGTGCTCTCCGGCATCATGCTATCCCTTTTGGGTCAGAAGCTGCCTGTTGATGAGGCTGTGGTGAAGTCAGTTTATATTCACGGCCTTGCCGGTGATATCTGCTCAGAAAAGCTGGGTGAATGTTCCATGACGCCTTCCGATATTATAGACGCCATAAAGGACGTTACGAGGTGAATTACTTTGCGGAAGGCCCTGCTCTGTACATTAATGGCAGCATTGATTTTAACATCTCTCTCTTCCTGCTCAAAAGCTCCTTCTCCTGAGGAGGAGCTGCAAGAGATACAGGATGAGTTTTTATCTGCGGACAGTATATCCGTCATTGCCAGTATAACTGCTGACTATGGCCAGAGAGTATACAATTTCCGGTTAAACTACGAAAGCGATGGCGAGAACGGGCTCATAACAGTGTTGGAGCCTGAATCAATAGCCGGCGCCGCAGTAGAGATAGTAGATTCCGCTTCCACGCTGACATTCCAGGGCACGCGGGTATATACAGGCGAGATTCTGCCTGACGGTCTCTCCCCTGTAGACTCGTTGCCGGCTATGGTCTCCGCCTGCCGGCAGGGACTGGCTACGCAGGTATTTCGTGAGGATTGGGAAAATACGGCCTGCTTATGCGCTGTTTTTATCATATCTGAAGACGTTGAGTTGCGCGTATGGTTTGATGAGGCTGCACGGCTTCCCCTGCACAGTGAATTTTCTTTCCAGGGCTACACCGTGATTACATGTGATTTTGACAATATCTCCGCACAGTAAGATTGGAGGCAATATTCCGCAATGGATCTGCAAAAGAGAACCTGGGCCGATATTGACCTGGGAAATATAGAGCATAACTATAAAATGATAAGATCTACCCTGCCTGAAGGGTGCAAATTTTTAGGCGTAGTAAAGGCCGATGCCTATGGCCATGGCGCAGTGCCCGTATCCAGAAAGCTGCAGGAAATCGGCGCTGATTACCTGGCAGTATCATGTCTGGATGAGGCTATGGAGCTCCGCAATGCGGGAATCACTCTGCCGATATTAATCCTTGGCCACACTCCCGCAGAGTACGTAAATGTTCTCATTGACGAAAACCTCACTCAGACAGTTACCTGCGAGGCAAAAGCCCTTGAATATTCACAGGCTGCCAAGGCTTGCAAAGGCACATTAAAAATACACATCAAACTGGACACCGGCATGTCGCGTCTGGGCTTTTTGTGCAATGGGCGCCATTTCCACCAGGGCGTGGACAACATCTTGCGCTCCTGCTCCCTGCCTGGTCTCTATCCCGAGGGGATATACACCCATTTTGCCGTGTCCGACGAACCGGACCCTGAGAGCATAAGATATACACATGAGCAGTTTAATCTCTTTATGGGTATGATTGACGCTCTGGAAAAAGAAGGCGGCCTCACTTTCTCAATACGTCATTGTGCAAACAGCGGCGCTGTGTTAAACTATGGGGAGACGGCCCTTGACATGGTCCGTCCCGGTCTGCTACTCTATGGCTATGGCGACGGCGGCAGGTTGGGACTGCGTCCCTGCATGCGTCTTATGACCCACGTAAGTACAATAAAAATATATGACGCTGGCACGCGTGTAAGCTATGGCGGCGTATTTACAACTGACCGGCGCACCAGAATGGGCGTCCTTCCCATTGGATATGCAGACGGCCTTATGCGCTGCCTGTCAAATAACTGTTCCTTTTATTCCAATGGAGGCATGGCACCGCAGCGCGGTAGAATCTGTATGGATATGTGTATGGTGGATCTCACAGATCTTCCCGACGTCAATATAGACAGTCTTGTTGAAATCTTCGGTCCTAATGCAGATCTGAATGAATTATCAAAGAGAGCCGGCACTATTCCGTATGAGCTCTTGTGCTCCGTTTCCAAGAGGGTTCCGAGAGTCTATTTAGACAGCAGTGTCCAGGGCTCCATTAATGGCATATAATGTCACGAGGGCGGCTCCTCATTGAGTTTGCCCTTAAGAAGTAGTTGCACAAGTATATTTTGCATCGCTTTGTGAAAGAATTATAGTAGCCCGGTTACATAATTAAAGTGACCGCGGCAACTACAAATTCGTCGGAGTGTGAAGCTTTGTGCTAAGCGGAGTCAAACGTGGTGACATTTACTATGCCGACCTTAGCCCTGTGGTAGGCAGCGAGCAAGGCGGTATGCGGCCTGTACTTATTGTCCAAAATGACACTGGCAACAAGCACAGCCCGACGGTGATTGCGGCGGCAATCACATCTCAGATTGGAAAGGCGCGCCTGCCCACGCACATTGAGCTTGAGGCCAAATCCTTTGGTCTTACAAAGGACTCTGTTGTGCTGTTGGAGCAGATACGCACAATTGACAAACGCCGGCTCAAAGAGCGTATGGGCCGGGTGGATGAGAAGCTCATGAACAAGGTGGACGACGCCATTGCCGTGAGCTTTGGTCTGCATTGAGGGCATCGGGGAACTAATCCCCGATGCCGCCGGCAGTTCCCGCTATTCTCAGGAGGTACATATACTAATGACAAACAGGAAAAAAGTAACCATAGCTATCGGCGTTCTTCTGGCTGTGGCGCTGGTCGTAGGTCTTACCACTCTTGCCGTTACTAATTACGGAACGCAATCCGACCCGCTGGTAACCCTCAGCTATCTGCAGGACACTCTGACTCCGCAGATAATGGAGCAGCTGGAAGATCAGTTATACGCAAAAGCCGATGAATTAACGGAAGATTTTGAAAACCTGCTGAGCCAGAATGGCGGCAGCTCAACATCCGCCGGAACTGCCACATTTTCCGTGGTCACTCTGAACGCCGGAGACGTGTTGTCCTGCTCAGTTGGCACGGAAATAATGCCGCGTATTGGTACTGTTGTATCTGCCGGTTCGGATTCTCCAAGGCTTATAGATGAAACTACCGGTGAAAGCATCAGCTCCTCCGATGTTCAGTTGGAACATAATCACATGTATATGGTGACTATTGATGGTAACGGTATAAAAGCTACATCCTCCTCCAAAGTTCTTATACGAGGTAGCTATACTGTAAATTGATCCTCCAAAAATTATATAATATATTCTTGTGTCCGGGCATATTATTTAATGCCCGGATTTCTTTATATGTATAAAGGAGGCATCTACGTATGTCTATTTGCGGTTCATATGATGTAACACTTGACAATGAGGCGGCAGGCACTCTTACAGTGTCAAAGCAGGGCACCTCTCATCTTTTTGAATTCAGCGGACCTGAGCGTTTTCAAGTCTCAAGACTTGTATGTATTGGAGGCGGCGCCGTAGCTTCCATAGGCATACCTGCGCCAAAAGGTCAGGGTATGTATCTTAAAAAAGTCTTTAGTTCCGGCACTATGGCAAAGATAGGCATTGAGAAAATAGACAGATGCCTTATTGTACCAGTGGACGCCGATCTGTCTTCCCTGACGGCATCCTCTGGGACCGAAACCACGTCAAGTACTTCCGAACCAGACGCCCAGTCCCCTGCAAGATCCGAAAGTAGCGGTGAAAGCGGAGAGCCGGCAGAGCAGCCTTCCAGGGAATCTCAGCGCCCGCCTCCTCCTGGCTCATGGCAGATAGCGCAGGAGCCCTGGAATATATTTTCTGATGAAAGGCTCAGAGACGAATGTAAAAAGGCCGGAGAAGCCCTTATATCTTCTGATGGCGCTTCTTCCATATTGCTGGCATATCCTTACTCCTCTGATTCCCCATTTCCCATAGTAAGTCAGTTTCCCTCTGCCAATATGCGAAATATCCGGGGAAAAACATACGTTGTCTACAGAGTTCAGGACGGAGTAATAATATGATCCATGTGAATATTTCCCAACATTATTCTGTAAAATATAAGAGAATAGTCATATTACCCTCATTTTGTTACTTTCCGCTTTACACCTAAAATATTTTTGGTATAATTGGACTATGCAAAGTGTAAACCATATCTTATGTGTGAAGGAGGGACAAGGGCATGGATATGCAGGATTACACGCGGAAATTCGACGTTGTTGATAAGAAAATCGGTACCAGGGAAATTCTCTCTTCCGTATATGATTCTCTGAAACTGAAAGGATATAACCCAATTAACCAAATAGTCGGCTATATCCTGTCCGAGGACCCCACGTATATAACAAATTACAACAACGCCCGCAGTCTCATCTGCCGAATAGACAGAGACGAGCTTCTTCAGGAGCTGCTCATCAGCTATCTGGAGAAAGATGAACGCAACGCTGATTAATTTTTCAGAATGTGAACTCAAACTTATTTCAAAAGCAATATTCTGGAAGCTCTCTGGAGAAATAAAAATTCTTCAGAGAGCTTTTCCATTTATATGCCAGTCTTACTGTCAATATCAAAACATCCTGCTCATTACGCAAAAAGCCTGTCCAAATTAGTTACAACATTGTAACTAATTTGGACAGGCTTCCATCTTATTCCACTAAGTTTAAAAATTGACAATTCTATAGTTTTTCGCCAAAAAAGTTACATTATACTCAGTATATAGTGCTATATCAAAAGATTTTCCCTGCATTTTGTGCTTATTTCTGTCGAAGTTTTTTTCTGTTTCAAGCGTTGACAATCAGGAAACAATGTGTTACAATTTGGTTACGTTATTTTTCTGGAGGTGACTTGATGGCATCATCAGTCAAAAAGGGGATTCCTTTAGAATACAAGGGCCGTCCCCTCTACCGTAAGGACAACATTATATACTATGGAAGTATGTCTGATAAATACATCGTCATGCTCCAGGTAACCGATACAAAAAAAATCGACGATCTTGATGTAGCGACAAGAGTATCTGTTCAGCTGCAGCTTACGGATCCGGATCTGAAGTCACGTGATCGTATAGTAAAGAAAACTGAGAAGGACGGCCTCTATTCCGCCATGGATGTAGCTTCTGTCTGGTTGGAAAGAGCACTGTCATCCAAATAGCATCACCACTTGATTACGAAAGGGTTTTTTACACTATGAAGCAGCTGAAAAAGATAATTTTCCTCACAATTATTTTATCAATATGTCTTTCACTATGTGCATTTACAGCACTCGCCGCTGACAGCCTGGCGTACGGGGCGGCAACAATCTCCGCCTCTTCTCTGAATGTTCGCTCAGGTCCGGATACCTCTTACGACCGCGTTACTGTTCTCAGCCGCGGCACCATCGTCGTAATACTTGAGCAGACAAATGAGAGCTGGTATAAAATCAACTATCAGGGCACAGTTGGCTATGTAAGTACTCAGTATCTGACCAATATCCTTACAGCCGAGAATTTCAATGCGGCAGGTACGGTAAATGGCACAGATGTTCGTATGAGAACTGAACCATCTACAGATAGCGATGTATTAGCTACATACGACACCGGCGTTACGCTTGACGTAATTGGCATAAACAACGGCTGGTACAAGGCAGTAGACGGCGACAAAGTTGGTTACATACGTTCTGATCTTATGGATATAACCGGTCGTTCTTCTTCGGTATCTTCTTATACTTCCAGTGGTTCCTCTTCCCTTGGTCAGGAAATTGCCAATCTGGCATTGAGCTTTGAAGGATACGATTACGTGTACGGCGCCGAGTCCCCTTCAGTCGGTTTTGATTGCTCCGGCCTTGTGTATTACGTATATGGCCAGTTTGGTTACAGC
Organism: uncultured Oscillospiraceae bacterium; assembly: GCA_944385785.1. GTDB lineage: Bacteria > Bacillota > Clostridia > Oscillospirales > Oscillospiraceae > RUG626. The sequence goes on from CALWYO010000026.1 coordinate 12,553, forward strand.
CTCTCCAGGACGGCTTCCCAGCAATATAAAAACAACGGCGTGTCTGTCTCCAAAGATGAACTTCAGCAAGGCGACCTGGTTTTCTTCTCCTCTAACGGTTATTCCGTAACCCACGTAGGCATTTACATAGGCGATGGGCAGTTTGTCCACGCTTCTACATCCACCACGGGAGTTATTATCTCAGACCTTGACAGCTCCTATTATACAAGGGTCTGGTTTGGCGCCAAGCGCATAGTGTAATAAAAAACCACATCTAAAATTAAAGGCGGCTTTAAAGCCGCCTTTTTATTTTCTTTAAAATACTTCATAGTTTAACTCAAATTCAGCTTAGATTATATATCCATTGCGAAATATACCATGTCCTTAAGGAGTACTCCACCGTCAATTATGGGGTGGCTATAATTGACGGTAAAAAAGTCCTCCACAACGTAAGCTCTTTTGAATCCACATCGTTCATAAAAAACTGTTGTTGAGGGGCTGTCTCCCGTGCCTACAATAATTCTCTGAAAGCAGTCCCTGTACTTGTTTTTGATAAATTCAATAACGGCTCTGCCAATGCCCCGCTTTTGCAATTCCGGAGCTACCGCCAGATTCTTTATCTCCAGCACGCCGTCTCCCTCATCTGTTACAACAGCAACGGCTCCTGGCGTTCCGTCAAATTCGGCCACGTACATGTCTCCCCGCTCCAGGTACCTGTCGATCATAGCCTCTTCCTCGTCAGCCAGGAGTAAAAGTTCAATGTATTTTTTCTTATCTGATGTTACTTTCGTCATTAGCATAGTCAGTTCACCATGTATCATTCTATCAAAGACATATTGCTTTTTCAACAAACTGTCCGCTTGTGGTCCTGCAATACTTGTATTATAATCTGTTTAAATATATCTTGTATGCGGAGGATGCCCATGGAGGTTATAGTGATCGGCGGCGGCGCAGCAGGTATGATGGCAGCAATCACGGCGGCAAAGCTGAAAAACCGCGTAACAGTACTGGAACGGGCTGAGAGGCTTGGACGCAAGCTGGCCGTCACAGGTAATGGTCGCTGTAATTTAACAAACATCAATATGTCTCCCGAGCACTATCATGGCCAGCGGGAGTTTGTCACATCGGTGTTAAACGGCTTTAATTTAAAAAGGACCCTTTCCTTTTTCCGAAGGCTTGGACTTATCACCGTCTCTGAACCATCCGGCAGGGTATACCCTCACTCTGATCAGGCTGGAAGCGTCGTAGATGTGCTCCGCTTTGCGTTATCCGCACTTAAGGTAAACGTAATTACAAGCTGCACGGTCTCCGATATCGCCACCTCCGGCGGCACATTTGTTGTACAAACTGACGCAGGCCCTTTTAAGGCAGACAAGCTGATTGTCACTTGCGGCGGCGCAGCAGGCACGAGAGCCGGAGGCAGCCGGTTAGGTTATGCGCTTATCACAGCTCTTGGCCACAGCTGTACGCGGCTTTATCCATCTCTGGTGCAAATAAAAACTGAGAATAAATACACAAGGCCATTAAAAGGCGTACGCGCTGACGCCGCAGTAATGGTACTGAGCCATGGCCGTACTGTCTCAAGCAGCTTCGGAGAAGTCCAGTTCACTGACTACGGTTTAAGCGGCCCCGCAATTTTTGACGTCTCCCGCTCTATAACTACCGGCGGCAGCGGCCTTTTGGTGAAGCTCGATCTCATGAGAGAGCTCACCAGAGACGATCTAAAGGAAATCATTGAGTCCAGGCTTGGCTCTGGCCTTACAATGGAGAATCTGCTTACCGGCACTCTGCACAACAAGCTCGGGCGCACGGTGTTGTCCCGGCTGGGATATTCCCTTTCGGCGCCGGTATCCATGTTATCTCATGACGATATTGTAAGTATATCTAATATGATTAAAAGCTACGAACTTCCGGTAACAGGAAGCCTTGGCATGGACGGCGCCCAGGTAACTGCCGGTGGAATACCTGTTGAAGAATTTAACCCTATGACGCTGGAAAGCCGCATAGTGCCCGGTCTATTTGCCGCAGGCGAGATTTTGGATGTTGACGGCGACTGCGGAGGGTACAATCTGCAATGGGCCTGGTCCAGCGGACATCTGGCGGGCCTTTTGGGGGATTTGCAACATGACACTGAGAATTAAGAACATATGTATATCGCCTTATCATGACACGCCAGAATCCCTTCGCCGCAGCGCGGCAAAGGCTCTGGGCGTTCACTTTAGCGATATATCTGAGATACAGCTTAAGCGCCGCTCTATAGACGCCCGTAAAAAGTCTGACATACGTATAGTCTATACCGTTGATATTTCTCTCAAGGACGGTATATATACGCCTCCCCTGTCAGGGAATATCTCAATAGCAGAAGATCCCGTATATACAGTTCCGACTTCCAAAATTGCTCCCGACATACGACCGATTGTCGCCGGTTTCGGCCCTGCAGGTATGTTTGCCGGTCTGGTACTTGCCAGAGCGGGACTTCGCCCAATAGTCCTGGAACGCGGTTTGCCGGTCGATGACAGGAGAAAAAAAGTGGAGACTTTTTGGAATACCGGCACCCTTGACCCAGAGTGCAATGTCCAGTTCGGTGAAGGCGGCGCCGGCACCTTCTCCGACGGCAAGCTGAATACCGGAACTCACGACGTCAGGATAAGATGGGTGCTTGAACAGTTTGTATATTTCGGTGCGCCTGAGCGCATCATGTATGACTCTAAACCCCACCTGGGGACAGACGTGCTGCGTACTGTGGTAAAAAACATACGGAAAGAAATAATTTCTCTCGGCGGTGAGGTTCGTTTTGGCGCGCGCCTTACAGGTATTAACCAGCAGGTGGGCTGTATAAAAAGCGTGGAGGTTTCAGGTTCTGAGGGTCGTTATTCCATCCCTTGCAGCAACCTTATACTGGCAGTTGGGCACAGCGCCAGAGAGCTTTTCCAGTATCTTTTTTCCATAGGCATCCCCATGGCTCCAAAGCCTTTCTCCATGGGTCTCAGGATTGAGCACCGTCAGGCGGCTATAAACTCCGCTCAATACGGCTCTTTTGCGGGCCTTCATTCCCTTGGTGCAGCTGACTACAAACTGTCCTGTCGTCTGGGGGGAAGGGCCGTTTATACTTTTTGCATGTGTCCTGGCGGCTATGTGGTGGCAGCTTCCTCTGAGATAGGCGGCGTATGCACAAACGGTATGAGCTACTCCGGCAGAGCAGGTGAAAACGCAAATTCCGCTCTGCTGTCAAGTATCTCTCCCGAGGATTTCCCATACCCAGGTCCTCTGGGAGGGATGGAATGGCAGCGGGAGATTGAACAGAGGGCTTTTAAAATAGCCGGCGGCAATTATATGGCGCCGGTGTCATCCGTTGGCCGTCTTCTGGGTTTACCATCCCATAATTCAGTAGCGCCTACCTACAGGCCAGGCGTTTATGAGTGCGATATGTTTGAATTGCTGCCTCAGCAGCTGTTGTCCCCTATTATAGACGCTATACCCATATTTGACAGGCGCATTGCCGGTTTCGCTTCCCCTGACGCCGTGCTCACAGGTCCTGAAACCCGCAGTTCGTCGCCGGTCAGGATACTGCGGGACGCCAACTGCCAGTCCTCCCTTCACGGCCTCTTCCCGTGCGGGGAAGGCGCCGGTTATGCCGGCGGTATAATATCCTCAGCTGTGGACGGTATCCGCTGTGCAGAAGCCGTGATAACAAGTATTAACACATGAAAACTAACGGCGGTTTAAAACCGCCGTTAGTTTTTTAACCGGAGCATAATAGGCTGTCCTATTTTACGCCTCTAAAATATAGTCCTCCAGATCTGTCAAACCAGGGCTGAGCTTGCTCCCGGTACGCCTCAATTATCCTCTCCGCCTCCTTGGCGGATTCTCTGGTAAAATATAAAGTGAGGAAATCCACCTGGGGCAGGCGCTTATCGGCAATATATACAGGCACCGAATTTAGAAGGCTGGAGAATCTTCTTTCGCCGCATTCAATGGGAAACTCGATATGACGTCTGTCTGTAAGCGCAGGTTCCCCTTTGCAGTCGCCGCATCCCCTCTTTCCTTTAGAGGGACAGTTTCTAAACCGCATAAGGGGCAGTCTCCCGTAGGCTATAATCCCTCGCGGAAGTTCTCCTCTGAGCCTATCAATCTGAGTCATGGTCAGCTCAATGGACACCGTGGCAGCAGTAAGCCCCAGCTTTTCATATTCTCTTAATGCCACAGAGTTTGATATATTCAGGTTAAAGTCTCCTATTGTTTCAAAACCCAGTTTTCCTGCCAAGCGGACACCGTATATATTTCCGCAGATAAGACTTTTCAGCCCGTCGCTTTGCAGCTTCAGAAGCGTATCCTCAAGGTGCATCCGGTCGCCGTCAAACATAAGGGCCGGCAGTTCGCCGATAAGTCTGTCCCCAAGTTTTGAAATAATCTCTCGGTGCCTTAACACCTCATCTACAGGGAGTATGATACGGTCAAGCCCTTTCTCTGCCAGCCTGTCCGCTTTGAAAAACCTTCCCCAGAGCTCCCGTCTATTTGATATATGTTCAGGCAATACATTCTCTACCGTCTTAAGCACATTGTGTCGCCTGGGTGCTTCCAGTTTTTTCAAAAGATATCCAAAGGCATCTCTTCGCATCTGGTTTATTGAGGATGCAGACATAGCTATTCCAGGGGCTATCTCAACGGAAATTTCATCCGCTGCAAAAGGTGTGCCGCCTGTTTTTGAAAGACTTCTTCTTACCTCTCCGGCATCCAGTTCCCGATTTATCGCTGCTTCCGGAACATGTCCCGCAACAGATATGTTCTCTGCCCCGCTGCGTACGGTAAGCGAGGAGCCAAATCTGTCCGCGCGAAAATACATATTTACCGGAACGCTGTTTCTCTCTCTATTGTAGAGATTCGCCAACTCCTTAAGGACTCCCGAAGCCGCAGCCACATCGTCCCTGCTCCTGTATCCAAACATATCCAGGTCACGTTTACCTGTCAAATACCCATCAGTAAATCCGCTTCTGGAAAACACCGCTTGAAGTGTGTCCTTGTCATACTCTCGTCCCTCACGGGCCAGGCGGCATGAAGTTACGGCGGCAGCCACATATTCCGGGCGTTTCATTCTACCCTCTATTTTCAGGGAAGATACCCCCGCCTCCCTCAGCTCGTTAATATAATCTATATGGCTCATATCCTTTAGGGACAGGGCGTGGCCTCTGTTGCCTGCGTGAAAATCAAGTCTGCAGGGCTGGGCGCATAGTCCTCTGTTCCCGCTGCGTCCGCCAAGAATGGCTGAAAGATAGCAGACGCCGGACATACACATACACAATGCCCCATGCACAAAGACTTCCGTCTCTATCCCGCAGTGAGTACAAATGTGCTCAATCTCCCGAAGCGTCAGTTCCCGGGACAGTACGACGCGATGGAACCCCATATCTGCTGCCGCTTTTGCCCCGTCCAGGTCATGTATAGTCATCTGTGTCGAGGCGTGGCGCTTTATATCCGGGCATCTGTCTCTGAATTGCGCCAGAACCGCCAAATCCTGTATTATCGCAGCGTCCGCCCCAGATTCTGCCACTTCTTCGACTGTCCTGGACAGTTCGTCCATCTCATGGTCCATGACTATCGTATTTACCGTCACATGTACCTGTACTCCTCTGGCGTGACAATAGCCCACCGCCTCTGCCAAAGTACCGCCAAAATTCTCCGCGTTTCTCCTGGCATTAAATCCTCCCGCCCCCAGGTATACCGCATCAGCACCGCAGCGGACCGCCGCTGTCAGTTGTTCACGTCCTCCGGCGGGAGCCAGAATCTCAATACTACTCACTTCTCCGTATCCCTCCGCCTGAGAAAATCGCCCGGCAGAAGCTCAACGGGACACGGCACCAGCAGCTCCTCATTGGGATGCGGCGCGCGCTGCCGTATATTGCCATCCTGATCGGTGATTGTCTCCACCTGAAAAGATAACCCCGCCCTTCCTGGTGAGAGCACTTCCAGGACATCTCCAACCTGAAAATTATTCCTCTGCTGTATTCTGGCCATTCCCTTGTCCCAGGACAACACTCGGCCGATGAACGTACAGGACTGACTGTATCTTCCGCTGTTGGCGTGGCCCATCTTCAGTTCTCCAAAATAAAATCCCGATGAATACGGCCTGTGCTTTAAACACTCAAGCTCCTCCCTGCACGTCTCCACCGATGCGGACCCATCCATAGCCATCCTGTAGGCGTTGACTGCCGTGGCGACGTAGTAGGCTGTTTTCATCCGCCCTTCTATTTTAAATGAGCTGATTCCCGCGTCTCTCAGTTTATCTAAAAAGCCTATGCAGCACAGATCATGGGAGCTGAGTATTGCAGTGCCAGTGTCGGTCTCCTCAATTGGGAAATACTCTCCAGGTCTTTTCTCTTCGGTGAGAGCGTAATTCCAACGGCACGGCTGGGCGCACTCGCCCCGATTGCCGCTGCGTCCGGTTAAAAATGAGCTTATGATACACCTTCCTGAATATGCCATGCACATTGCCCCGTGTACAAAGGCCTCCAATTCCAAGTCAGACGGAGTATTCTTACGGAGCTCCTCTATCTCCTGCAGACTCATCTCCCTGGCCAGAACAATCCGTTTAGCTCCCATTTTATAATATACGTTTGCCGAACCGTAATTTTGGCAGTTGGCCTGTGTGCTCACGTGGCGTTCCAGCTCCGGGGCCGCCGACGCAAAAGCGTCAAAAACGCCAAGATCTGAGATTATCGCCGCGTCAACTCCAATATCCTTAAGATACCTGGCGTAATCTCCCGCTGGTATCAGCTCTCCATTTTTGGCAAAAGAATTTACCGTCACGTATATGCGCTTATTTCGCTCATGTACATATTCTACAGCTCTGAGCAGTTTTTCACCTGAGAAGGCGGATTTCGCCGCTCTGAGCTGAAGTAAATCCCCGCCAAGATAAACGGCGTCCGCCCCGAAGGCCACCGCAGCTTCTAAACTCTCCCAATCCCCGCAGGGTGCTAAAAGTTCAATGCCTTTCACTTCGTCACCTCATGTAACTTCTTATACAAGATGGTAACACATTCGTCTATTGTCGGCAACGTCTTATACTTAAAAACCTGCTAAATTTTTATTATTGCGCGGCTATCCATCTCCACCTGTATAACTTAATCCGCCACTCAAATGCAGAGTTCTACTCAGAACCTTTTATAAATATATGTATTACTTTTACTGTACTAAATAATATGTCTTTAGTTAAACACGTCATATTTTACACCTGTTTTTATGGTATCTATACATATTTATCGACGCCGGCGGATATGCCTTTACATGACCTAATTTTTATATTATGATTATTTTTGCTATGCAAAAGTATGGCAAAGCCGGCCATGTGCCGCTGAAAGCGGCACGGCCATGGAATTAGAAGAGCCTGGGCTAAGACGGCCCACATGTGCACAAACTTAATGCGCCCTAACTTTTGCCTGTATTTGCAGTGCGCCCGTGGCACATGAAGTTTTATACATAAAAGAAAATATCAAAACACATTGCAGAGGAATTCAAATGAAGAATAAAGCCCCACAAGTATATGTTGAACCAACAAAGCTCTGGAACAGGTCATACATACTGGTTCTCATCATGAGCACTTTCAATTATGCGGCCTCTCAAATGGTAAATCCGTTCATATCAAAATACGCCTTAAGCCTTGGGGCCACAATGACAGTCGCCTCCACCGTAGCAGGGCTTATGTCGATAGTGGCTCTGTTTTTAAGGCCGGTATCTGGTATGTGCGGTGATAAATTTAACAGGAAAAAGATAATCACCGTAACCAGCATTGTAACCGCAGTATGTATGGTGTTCTACGCCACAGTAAAAAACGTGCCTGCGCTCATAGTTGTCCGCATAGTGCACGGAATAGTCTTCTCCTTCTCCGGTGTGGCAATGATGGCCTTCAACACCTCTTTCATGCCGAAAGCCAAAATGGGCGAGGGCATGGGGTGGATGGCCCTCAGTAATATAATTTCATCAGCACTGGGTCCGAATATTGGTACATGGATTGTAGATAAATACGGTTATCCTGCCTGTTTTGCAGTATCGGCAGTCATATGTCTGCTTACTACGTTCATTATCCTTATGATCCCTTACGTATCTCCTCCTAAGGATGAGAGCAGTAGTAAAAAGTTCAGCATAAACAGTTTTATCTCTCTGAGAATTTTGCCTTACGCCGGTCTTATGGGTCTTTTCAGCGTGGGCAACGGTCTTGTGACTGCGTTTCTCATACTGCTGGGTGATGAACGCGGTATAGAGAACGTCGCTCTTTTCTATACTGCATACTCCATATCAATGGTTGCAGTACGTCCCTTTATAGGAAAGCTGCTGGATAAAAAAGGCCTGGCAATAATTTTGTATCCCTCTTATGTGGTGGCGTCTGTCAGTATGCTGCTTCTCGGCTTCGCCGACTCCCTGTGGATGGTAATTCTGGCGGGAGTTTTAAAAGCCCTTGGTCAGGGGTCCGGCTCACCGTCAATACAGGCGGCATCAATAAAAGCCCTCGGCAGAGAGAAAGCCGGCGTTGTCAGCAGTACATGTTATATAGGGCAGGATCTTGGCAACGCTATAGCTCCCACTTTAGGCGGCATAGTGTACTCTTACGTGGGATTTGAAGGCCTCTTCTCCGGATACGCCGCTCTATTGCTGGTGGGGGGCTGTCTGGGATATTATTTGAAATCCAAATACGACCGTGCCAAATACGGCGCAGATATAGGTTAAGCAGCCATCTATGCGGCGGAGGATTTTCCTCCGCCGTTTTGACGCTTAAGCTGCAAATTGCCGTCCGGTGTTATCAATCGTATAGTCGCCAGTTATAATTATCTGGCTCACAGGCACAATTTCATAGCCCTCTGAAAGAAGGTATTCAATTATGTCTTCCAAAGCCTCCGGCGTGTGAAGTGCCGCATTGTGAAAGAGTACTATACTGCCAGAGGAAACCTTACCGGTAACGCGCGAGTATATTTCAGAGGCGCTTAAGTCTTTCCAGTCGAGACTGTCCACATCCCACTGTATAGGCTCTATCCCCATACTCCTGACAGCCGCTATTACATGGTCGTCATATTCCCCGTATGGTGGTCGGAACAGTGTGGGCCTGACCCCTGTAACCTCCTCAATCTTATCAGAGCAGGCATTTATGTTTTCTACTATTTGGTCAGATGTAAGAGAGTTAAAATGTGCATGGTCATTGGAGTGGTTCATAACCTCGTGTCCCGCCTCATGCAATGCGAGGACTGATTCAGGGTATTTATCCACCCACTCTCCAACCACAAAGAAAGTGGCTTTTATATTATATTTGCCTAAAATATCAATCAGCATCTGCGTATCCTCATTTCCCCAGGCAGCGTCAAATGTCAGAGATACCATCTTCTGATCTCTCTCCACGCTGTATATAGGCAGCTGTTTTGTATTTGCCGCGCTTATAATATCCGGAGTCTCAACTGCCAGGAAGATTGCGGCTATCAGTACAACGACAAGTGCTGCGGATATGTATCTTCTCTGCCGTTTTGTGAGCTTATGTATCCAGTCTTTTATTCTATCAAGCATGTTTATCACCTCACAATTAAAATATGTCCCGTCCATCCCATGTATAACTTTTGCATGACACGATGTTTTGGGCTATAATTGTGGCAGTATGTTGAATCTGACAAGTTATATAAGGAAGTGAAAGGCTTGAAAACGATATCATGTCTTCTTAATCTCGATGAGAATGAAAAGTTGGAATTTGAAGAGGCCGCTGGCGAAAACAAGTTGTATTTCCTTGATAGGGGCCCTTTAACCGACGAACACCGCCAGATTATAGAAAACTCAAATATAATTATTGGAAATCCGCCGGCACACTTGATTTCCAATTCCACCGTCCTTGAGTTTTTACAGCTGCAAAGCGCCGGAGCCGAAGGGTATATAAGCTCTCTGCCCCAAGGCGCCATACTGGCAAATGCAACTGGCGCATATGGGCTGGCCATAAGTGAATATATGGTCGGCATGATCTTTGGCATATATAAAAAGCTGCCCCAGTACTATGCAAATCAGCTTCAGTCAATATGGCAGGATATGGGACCTGTGCGCCAGATAACCGGTGAAACCGTCCTTGTCCTGGGCGCCGGCGATATAGGCCACGAGTTTGCCCGTAGGATGCACGCCCTTGGGTGCTACACAATAGGCATACGCCGCCGCAGCGCCGCGCCTTCAGATGGCTTTGACGAGATGCATCTTGTCAAAGATCTTCCGACTTTACTGCCAAGGGCAGATATATTGGCCATGTGCCTGCCCTCTACATCTGAGACCAGACAAATCATAAACTCCGAAAAACTGGCTTTAATGAAGTCCGGAGCGACGCTTATAAATGTAGGGAGAGGAAACGCCGTAGATACGGCGGCGCTGGCAGACGCGCTGAACACAGGAAAGCTGTATGCTGCGGCTCTCGATGTTACCGACCCTGAGCCCCTGCCGCCAGAGCACCCGCTTTGGAAGGCAAAAAACGTATATATTACGCCGCATATATCCGGTGGGAGACATTTGGCAGAGACTGCCCGGCGCGTTAAAACCATCTGTCTCAATAATCTGCGGGCCTTCATCTCCGGAGACGATATAAAAAACATTGTAGATTTAAAAACAGGCTACAGATATTGAGCAATGTCCCTCTCCTGCAAGAGAAAATCGCTGCAAATTTATCCTGTTAGTCAAAGTATCCCTCGGCGGCAAAGCCTATCGCATTTAAATTTAATGCTTGCCATTTTATGCCATACTGGTATAAAATAAATATCATTAAAGCACAATTTGATAACTTTATGGGGGCGTGAACGATATGAAACACAAGGCCGCTTGTACACTGATAGCACTCCTGCTTATTTTGTCCTGTTCTCTCATATTTGATTTTTCTCTGACCAATGCCAGAGCCGCCACATTCAGCGATGTGCACTCGGGCGACTGGTATTACGAGTACGTGGAGCGGGCATATGGCCTGGGCCTTATGAATGGCACCGGCGGCACAAGCTTTTCACCAGACGGCACTCTGACGCGCGCCATGTTTGTCACTGTCCTGGGGCGCCTCCACGGTGTTGACGCGGACACCTACCGCCCATCCTCTGTTTTGACGATGCGCCTCTGAGCACATGGTACGGGACTTATGTGGGATGGGCCAGCGATAACGGAATCGTCGAAGGGTACGGCGGCAACAGATTTGGATCCAGCGACCCCATAACGCGGGAGCAGATGGCTACAATCATTGCCAGATACATCGATTATGCCGGCTCGGAGCTCCCTGACGCCGATGACCCTGTGGCGTATTTTAATGACGCGGACGATGTCTCCATCTGGGCCAGGGACGGCCTTGAGCTTATGCGCCGCACAGGTATAATAAGGGGCGATGGAAACGATAATTTCAACCCTAAGAATACAGCCCGCAGAAGCGAGGCGGCCACTATATTTGTCCGTTTGTCCGACGCGCTTGGTTTGTCGGAAAATGATATTGACGAAAACCTTACGGTTGTTGCCGATGCACTTTCCAGCTCCGAACTTCAGCAATACGCCGAGCGCTACGTCAACGCCTCCAGCGAAAGCCTTCGCGAGAGTTACGCCGATGACATATTCGATTATTTTCTGGACCTCTCAGCCGACGGCGTTATAGATTCCGTAAGTTGGAACAAGTCAACCAACGTCATCAGCTTTGAAAGCGCCGGCGGCGTCCCCGGTATGTACCAGCTTTCTAATAACGAAGGAGGACACTTCGGCGGCTCGGCTGAACAGTCGGCCTCTGCAAGAAGCAGTACGACTCTGACAGCTGACGGGAGCACGTACCTTTCCGGCAGCGAAGTTGTTATCCTGTCAAGTTTCCCCAAGTCCACCAGTGATTATAACAGCACATATCTTAACCTTATCGGAGTTTTGGGCAATTCCGAAACGCGGGAGGATTTAAACGTCACCTATTATGAGGACGCCGAAGTGGCGGATTATATGAACCTGTCCGGCGCCACAGTTATCCTCTTCAACTCCCACGGCAGCCTTTATAAGGATCTGCCTGTGATCTGCCTTGACGAGAGCGTGACCGACATCAAAAACACATCGTACATCCGTCTTCTCATGGAGGGCGCCATCGGCATCAACGGCAGCACCCTGCTGAATACGGCAAAATATATGATCCTGCCGTCATTTTTCACTGAAGTGTACGGTTCAGACGGCCTTGAGGGCGCTTTAGTACACAGCTGCTGCTGTGAGGGCTTCGCCAACGACGCTATGGCCGACGCCATCCTCTCGGCAGGCGCTGAAACCTACAGCGGCTACACGGCGACTGTCAATATATCTTATGACCGCACCTGCGTAAACAGTTACTTTGAGGCCCTCCTTGACGGGAAAAGCGTCTCCGTCGCCTATACTGACGTTACTGAAGCCGTGGACGGCAAGGCCGACACATACGCCGGCGCCACCTTCAAAATAGCCGGCAACAGGTCGGTCTATCTTGTCAACAGTTCGTTGCTGTCAGGTACAGTCTTCAATGAAAATTCCACTGGAATTTCCGGCGCAAGCGTCACTCTCATGGCAGGCAATCAGGTGCTTGCCAGCACGACGACTTCCGGCGACGGCTCCTATTCCCTCCCCTGCTCATGGGACAGCAGCAGCTACAGGCTGGTTGTCTCCGCCGATGGTTTTGCCAATAAGGAGATATCCCTTTACACCCAGATTTCCCGACAGTACATTACCATGACAAGGGCCGTGGGCCAGATGTCCATAACTCTCAGGAGCTCCTCAGGGCAACCGTTAGGCTCTTATTCTGTAAGAGTGCTAAACGGCAGCGGTATTGCTGTGTGGGAGACAAGCGGAGGGTTGAGCAGCTTTATTACCAACAATTCGTCAATAACCCTGTCCACCAACGAAATTACGGCCAACACCGATTATACAATAATCGCCTCAGCCACTAACTACACCTCTGTTACCCAGCTGACACGCCTTTCCCAGGGCGAGAACCTGGCTGTAGATATTGAGCTCTATAAGGGCGGCTACGGGTGCCAGGGGCGAGTTGTGGACGCCTCCTCCGGATCCGCCATATCCGGCGCTGATGTTGAGCTGGTCACCAGTTCCGGCACAGTATACGGTTCATCAAATACATCCCAGGACGGCTCATTTACAGTCATGGCCCCGGCAGGGCTTGCACGGTATTCTCTGCGCGTTTCCGCCGATGGTTATGAGACATACGAATCAGGATCCATCCTGTTTGCGCTGAACACTCCCACCGACGTGGGTACAATAAGGCTGTCGACGTCCGGCGGCCAGGGGAATAACGGGAACAGCAGCCAGCCTGAGGGCAACTACACCATGATATACTCGGCGGCGGATTTGGCCGGCATATCAGGTATGGCCGGAAACTATATGCTGGCCAACGACATTGACGCCACCGGATACTCCTCCTCTGTCATATCCACCCTCAGCAAAAACGCCGTCCTGGAGGGGAACGGCCACACAATAGCAATTGACCAGCGCCACCAGTATTTCGGCGGGCTCATCGGCATAAATTACGGCGTCATATGCAATCTGAACGTCACTGGCACCGCTGTATTTGAGGACCAGCAGACCAACTACTTTGGCGGCATCGTTGGAATCAACAGCGGCCTTATCGAAAGCTGCACTTTCACCGGTACAATAAACTCTTCTTCAGGCATTACATACGGCCAGGACTACTCCTCCATAGGCGGCATCGCCGGAATCAACAGTGACGGAGGCCAGATTAGTGACTGTACCATGTCTGGGTCCATCAACCTGTCCATGACAAGTCGGGCCATCGGCTGGTACGTGGGCGGCATCGCCGGAAGCGCGCTGCCCGGCTCCAGCATGGAAAACTGCGTAAACCATGCGTCAGTCAACGTCAACATCCAGGATCCTGACGGCTCTCAGGGCAGTACCGAGTACAGGGCGTACGTTGCCGGCATATGCGGCAGAGCCCAGGAATGGGAAAGTACCTTCATCCTGAATTGCCTTAACACGGCTTCTGTCACGGCAAATACAAATAACGGCGTAACATTTGCCGCAGGCGTCTGTACCTACAGCGGCACCCTCACCGGCAGTGCCAACACCGGCTCCAGGATATACGCCGGCGCCGGCAGTAATCTTCCCGACTATAGCGGCAGCACAGCTTACGCAGTAGGTCCTAACGGCGGCAGCGACTGCTTCTGCTCCAGCTCCACTACTCTGTATGACACAAGGAGCGGCAGCAGGAATGTCTCCGTTACTGACAGCATTTTGACACTGCACAGCGCCTCTGAGATAACCTCCATGTGGTGACAGATATGATAGACCTGGCTTTCAAGCTATTGCACCGGTTGTCTTATCCGCAGAGGGTGCACCTTATTTAAATATTTTGTTTTCCGTCTGCCGGCGCAACCGGCAGACGGTTTTTATCGTCATATGAAGTAGAGGGGGGTGACAAAATGGAGGACTGGGAAATAGTAGAATTATATCTATCCCGGGATCAACAGGCAATCAGTGAAACCCAGTTAAAATACGGCCAGCGGCTTATGGATATTGCGGGCAACATACTGTCTAACAGAGATGACTGCCGGGAAGTTCTCAATGACACCCTTCTTCGGGCATGGGACTCAATGCCTCCCAACCGTCCCTCTTCCCTGTGGGCATATCTGGCCAAAATCACCAGACGGCTGGCCATTGACAGACTCAGATACCACAGCCGCCGCAAACGCGGTTCCTCACAGTATTTGCTGTCTTTGCACGAGTTGGAGGAGTGCATCACCGGAGGAGATACAACTGTCAGCGGCACAGACCTGACGCTTCTGTCCAACGCCATAGGCGACTACCTGCGTACGCTGCCACAAGAGGCAAGGGTGACATTTGTCTGCAGGTATTTCTATGCCGATTCCATAGGCGAGATATCCGCTTACTGCTCCATGAGCCCATCTAAAGTAAAGAGCATGCTGCGCCGCACCAGGATTGGCCTTATGAAGTATTTGAAAAAGGAGGGGTTTGAACTGTGAAACGCGAGCAACTCAGCGACGCGCTGAATTTGATGTATGACGATCTTGTAAAAGAAGCCGGACAGCAGCGTCTAAAGTATAAATCCCCTCGCCGCCGCTTCCTTGGCTGGCTTTTAAAAAGGGTCGGGTTACTCATCTTTACACTGGCGGCGGCGATACTTATAGTCAGCCTTCTCGTCCCAGAATCCGTTTATCCTGTGAAGAACATGCGGGGGGAGCCCATCACCGCCTGGAGCATAACGGAGTATACCGGCGCTCCATTATTTGGCTGTTCGCCTTACGCCTACGATGTAGTACATGCTTCAGATATCCAGGAGGCCATGTTCTCCCCAGTGCAAGGTCCTCAGGACATTGAGGCGCTCCACGCCTACACCCCCACAGACGTAGCTGGAACCGCCGGCTATATTGAAAGATGCTCTGGGCTGCTGGTAAATGGGCTAAAGCTGGCATTTGGTTCAGAGGGAACTATCACCCAGGACGAACGAAATGAACACCTCTGGCATGTCAGTATGGGCGGCTCTGAGGTTATGACGGCCCGCTATAGTTTTGACAACACCACCGGCCGCGTAAACTCCCGCTTTATCTTCAATTCAGTTGGCGACGGCCCCCTGCCTGATATTTCCCTGCCAATAGACGCCGATGACAGCGAAGCAATAACGGCAGGCTGGGCAGCAACTGATCTTTTAAACTCAATTCTCGGAACATCCTGTACGCCCCAGAAGGTGACCCGCAGTACAAGTGAAGACGGCTCAGAGTACATATATATCAGGGCCTGGGAGACTGACGGCGACCTTCAGGAACAGCTGTATAGCGCCTGCATCTCGTATATAGATATCACCTTTACTAACTCTGGGCTCTCCCAGGACAGCGACCTGCGCTTTTACAGTGCTTTCTATTCCATAGATGAATTGGAACAAGTCTATGACGAGCCTCTGCCTCTGCTGTCGCTGGCAGAAGCAGAGGAGGAGTTGGAAAAGGGATATATATTTCGAGGCCATATATGCCGTATATGCAGATCCTCAGTTCTCCCTGTAGATTTCTCTGATTACGACGGCGTAGAGGTGATCTATCACGATATTATCCACCCTCACAACATCCCATACTACGCCTTCTATAAATATATAGGCGACGACACCTTCGCTGTCACCTATGTTCCCGCTGTACATGTAGAAGACCTCGATGAGTATTTCAAAGTCGCGGAAAAATTGCACGAAACTCAATAAAGAATTTCCCCGCCGGGAGTAGTCCTCCCGGCGGGGAAAATATTGGTCTATTGAAATATACGGCTACAGCAGCTGGTACATGGTCTTAACTACTATTGGATAGAATATTGTGGTACAGATAAGGCGCGTTATCTGCATAACTGTCACTATTCCCGGGTCAGCTCCGAAGTCTACGGCCACAAGAGCGTTTTCAGTAGCGCCGCCGGCTGACGAAGAGAGCATTGCCGTAGTAATATTCATCTTGCAAACCTTGTTGAGAACAATAGCCAGTACTATATTTACAACAACAAAACCCACACATATGAATATGGCCGGAATAAGCGCCGCTTTAATATTCATAATGGACTCATATGTAACGCTGACGCCTATGAGGGCGCCGCTGAACATCTGGACAACGGTCCTCACTATCTTAGGCATATAGAGTTTTCCTGTCTTTATATTTGCCGCGGCAGAGGCTACCATGGCGCCTATCAGTATCAGCACAGAGAAATCCACCAGCAGATTAACAAGATACCCAGCAACGCCGCCAACTGTAGCAACTGCAAATGAGAACAGCAGCCTTCTGATCTTTTCAGACTTTTCCAGCTCCACCTTCCCTATGATTTTCACTTCATTCTCATGGCCACTGTTGAATTTCTTCCCAAGGAGCTTTGAGATTGGCATGGATATGCAGTACACCGTCAAAAGCCTAAGCGTTTGCAGCACAGCCACGACAGCTGCGTCTCCGCCCATATCCATGGTCATCAGAGTCATATCCACCATGCCTCCGGGAGCCACACAGAACAGAGATGTAATCACATCCAGATCGGCAACGTAAAAGAGAACAACGCCCATACCGAAACACAGAGCAATTATCAGCACCACAAGTATAATTGCAGGCTTAAATATTCTCTTTAACCCTCGAACCATCTCCATGTTCATGCTCATGCCCACAAAAAGACCAGCTACAACTTTTGTGACGTTTTGGGCAAAGGAGGGCATATATACTCTCCCCGTAAGTACGCTTAAAAGTCCCACGCCTATTAGCGCACCTACCATCGCCCCAGCCGGAAACTTCAGTTTATACAATATAAAGCCCCCGGTAAATGCGACTGCCATCGTAAGAAGGAAATTTACGAAGTTATCCACTCAACCAACCATCCTCTTTATTTAATTTGCCGGTTATTTTACGTCTAATTCTATCATATTATCTCTGTTTTTACTACTACAATTTTACCTTTTCTTAATTTTATAAAGTATATAAAAAGTACCAGCCGCTGTTAATCACGCTGGTACTTTTTATATATGGCTCTCCTTGTTATCAGAGCATCTTTTCTCCCATCGCTTTTCCCGCTAAAACATGAAAATGGAGGTGCATAACCGTCTGTCCCGCATCGGTACCGCAATTGGAGATAACCCTGAAACCGCTGCTCAGATTTTCCTGTTTAGCTATTTTTGCAATGGCTTCAAGGCATTTGGCGCCGTACTCTGAATTGCTCCCGTCTATTTCCCCTACGGAGCCAATATGTCCCTTCGGTACTACAAGGATGTGTATCGGCGCCTGCGGATTTATATCCCTGAACGCATAGCACCAGTCGTCCTCATATACCTTATCAGACGGGATATCACCCTTAATTATCTTGCAGAAAAGGCAGTCCTGATCATATTTGTGTTCCAAAGTTTACATCTCCCATCATTATCTTTTTGCTCAGTTATAATTAGCGCCTGCGCTCGCTGGGCGGCTCACTTTCCAATTTTCAGGGCCACATAGTTATCTACCATAGCCAACGCATTATCCAGCATCACGGGATCTTTGCCGCCGTTCCCATAACGGCGGGCCGTTATGGGGCCCCTTGATTATATATGCTCGGTCGAATTCAATTCTCCCTGCGCCTGACCTCAAGTTACACTTGAGGTCCCTCGCGCCTGCGGCGCGGCTCGCCTGCGCTCGCTGGGCGGCTCACTTTCCAATTTTCAGGGCCACATAGTTATCTACCATAGCCAGCGCATTATCCAGCATTACAGGATCTTTGCCGCCGCCCATGGCAGAGTCGGGGCGGCCACCACCTTTGCCTCCGCATATGGCTGTAACCTGTCTGATTATATCTCCGGCCTTTATTCCCTTTGCCACCGCATCCTTACCGCACACGGCCTGGAAAGTTATCTTGTCGCCGTCCACGCTGGCTATCACTGCCACGGCATGACTGTCCTTGTCCCGTATAAAATCGCCCATGCTTCTCAGATCCTCAGCCGAGAGGCCCTGACGTGTTATCGTCAACACGTGAATATCCCCGATACTTCTGGCGGAGGTCAGGAAGTTTTCAACCTCTCCCGCTCTGAGTTTAGCCTGAAGGGTCTCTACTTTTCTATGGGCCTCTCTCAGTTCCAACATGGCGTGGCGGGCTTTGTCCACCAATTCAAATGGAGAACTCTTCAGCACATCGGCCATCTCCATTATCCGTCTGTTCATCTCTTCATTCTCTCGGAAGAACTCAAGGCCGGTAACTGCCTCAATACGGCGCACGCCGGAGGCCACTGAGAACTCAGAGCTTATTCTAAAGGGGCCTATCTTAGCCACATTGTCCACATGGGTACCTCCACAGAATTCAACAGAAAACCTGTCGCCCATAGTTACAACTCTGACTATATCCCCGTATTTCTCTCCAAACAGCGCCTGGGCCCCCAGCTTTTTTGCCTCTTCGATGGGCAGCTCCTGGGTCCGGACTTCATCTCCTGAAAGTATCTCCTGGTTTACGGCCCTGCCGACCTTTAAAAGCTCCTCGCCCGTCATGGCAGAGAAGTGGGTAAAGTCAAAGCGGAGTCTGTCCGGCTCCACAAGCGAACCGGCCTGATGCACATGATCGCCCAGAACATCTCTCAGTGCAGCCTGAAGGACATGGGTGGCCGAGTGTGCACGCATTATGGCTCTGCGGCGCTCAACATCAATCTGGGCGCAGACAGTATCACCTATCTTCAACGTACCCTCAATCATCTTACCATAGTGCATATATTTGCCGCCCTTGTTCTTCTGTACGTCCGTCACATGGAAACGGCACTCCCTGGAGCCAGGCACAACTATATCGCCATGGTCAGCCACCTGGCCTCCCATCTCAGCGTAGAACGGAGTCTTATCCAGCACCACTATGCCCTCAACGCCCGGCATAAGCTCCTCGGCCTGCTCATTTTCCACAACAAGAGCTACAACCTTGGCTCCATCGAAAGTCATGTGGTCATATCCAACAAACTCCGTCTCCGGCACTTCTTTTCCAAACTCAACGCCTGCCCATCCCAGATCGCCCAGTGCTTCTCTGGCTTTTCTGGCTCGCTGGCGCTGCTCTTCCATAAGCTGGTGGAAACCTCTCTCATCTGCTTCCATTCCCTGCTCGGCAACCATCTCCAGAGTCAGGTCGATTGGGAAGCCAAATGTATCATAGAGTTTAAAGGCATCCGCTCCGGAGAATGTCTTTTCCCCCTTCGCCTGGTGCTCTGAGAGCATTTCACTGAATATCCTTATGCCTCCATCGATTGTTTTGGCAAAGTTCTCCTCTTCAGTACGGATTACCTTTGTTATATAGTCCTGTCTCTCCCGCAATTCCGGATAATGTCCCTGGTTTTCGTGCACCACAGTGTCGCAGACCTCATAGAGGAAGGGCTCGTTTACGCCCAGGAGCTTGCCATGGCGTGCTGCCCGTCGCAGAAGCCTGCGGAGTACATAGCCGCGTCCCTCATTGGAGGGGAGCACTCCGTCACATATCATGAAAGTGGCGGAACGAATGTGGTCAGTTATGACCCGCAGAGATACGTCTTTCTGATGACTCTCCCCGTAATGGGCGTGGGTTATTTCACTGACTTTGTTGGTTATATTCATCACAGTGTCCACATCAAATAGGCTGGCCACATTCTGACACACACAGGCAAGCCTCTCAAGGCCCATGCCGGTGTCAATATTTTTCTGTTTAAGCTCCGTATAGTGGCCCTCTCCGTCGTTGTCAAACTGGGAGAAGACTATATTCCAGACCTCAATATACCTGTCACAGTCACATCCAACAGTACAGTCAGGTTTTCCGCAGCCCCACTCTGGGCCTCTGTCGTAGTAAATCTCCGAACAGGGACCGCACGGGCCGGAGCCATGTTCCCAGAAGTTGTCCTCCTTGCCAAATTTATAGATACGATCAGCGGGAATTCCTATCTCCTTGTTCCAAATCTGGAACGCCTCGTCATCAGCCGGAGTAGTCTCATTGCCGGCAAAAACTGACGGATACAGTCTGTCGGGATCAAGCCCCACCCAATCGGGACTCGTTAAAAATTCCCAAGCCCAGTGAATCGCCTCGCGCTTGAAATAGTCGCCAAAGGAGAAGTTTCCCAGCATCTCAAAGTACGTACCATGTCTGGCAGTTTTGCCTATATTCTCTATATCCCCTGTGCGGATACATTTCTGGCACGTAGTAACACGGTGGCGAGGCGGTTCCTGCTCGCCGGTAAACCAGGGTTTCATCGGCGCCATACCGGAATTTATAAGCAATAACGACGCATCATTCTGCGGTATCAGTGAAAAGCTGGGAAGCCGTAAATGCCCCTTGCTCTCAAAGAACTTGAGATACATCTCTCTTAGTTCGTTTAAACCAAATTTCTTCATGTAATTGCCTCCAAATCAAATTGTTTCCCAAATATATCACCGCAGCTATGCGCGGTCCGTATCCATATATACCTTTGAGCCCGTGACGCCTCGCTGCCCCTGGTATTTTCCACTGTATGGCTTTTTGGCGGGACTATCCATCTTTGCAAACACCAACTGTCCGATCCTGCGCCCAGTACAAAGCTCTATGGCGCAGCGGTTCGCATTAAAAAGTTCCAAAGTGATCTCTCCTCTAAACCCAGGGTCAACCCAACCTGCATTCTGTATGAAAAGGCCCATTCTTCCCAATGAGCTTCTCCCCTCCACAAATGCCGTAAGATCATCAGGAAGCGATATATACTCCATAGTAGTAGCCAGTACAAACTGGCCAGGCAGCAGCAAATACCTGTCCGTCTTAATAGTCTTGTACGATATCTCTTTATCCATGGTTATTATTCCGCTGGAGGAGTCCTCTACAACGCCGAAAGTATCCCCAAGGCGTATATCCACACTGGCTGGCTGAATCTGCCCCTTTTCCAGCGGAGATATACCCAGCGTTCCGTTTTCCAGCATCATCGCTATAGTCTTATCAGATAATATCATCGAAGCCTCCACAATAAAGCGTCTATTATCAAATTTCTCGAAATAAAACTTCATGGGCCCTGAACACGCCGCTATAATGGACAGAAGGGAACGGTGCATGAAGTTTCGCGCATATGGGCCGCCACGGCCCACTCACTTTGCTCCTGTGGCAGAGTGCAGCCTTTGTCAGCCCTTGGCCTTTTTACATAGCAAAATAAACCCCGCCCCTGTACAGGGGCGGGGTTAACCGCGGTACCACCCTGATTATCCCTTTCAGGACATCTCAAGCGCCATTAACGCCGGCATACGCCCAGCTCTTCACCAGGAGGCTCAGAAACGGCTGCCTGAAGCTGTCTGCCGGGAGGCTTCCACCGTCCCTCCCTCTCTTAAGGCCAAGTCTTCAAGCTCTTTTCATCATAGCCCGACTTATTTTATCTGTTTTTATAGAGATTGTCAACAAAAACGCCAAGCCGTGTCTGAGCGCCGCCGCAAGTTCCTTTTTAAAAAGCAGTGGCGATTATCCTCCGTACTGATCGCTGTTTATAAAGTTCTCAAAATCGCTGTAGGTTGTGAAGAAGTCGTGCATTCCCTCCAGGTTAAGTGCATAGTAGTAGTAATCTTCTCCAGATGGCTCCAGAGCCGCCCTTATTGAGGCAAGTCCCGGATTTGATATAGGTCCAGGCGGCAGCCCCTCGTAAAGATAGGTATTATATGGGCTGTCGATAGACGTTGAGAAAGCCTCTCCCGTGTCCTCTATAGCATAATATATAGTGGCATCAATCTGTAAGAGCCCTACTGTGCCCTGTGTTCCAGGATTTTCGATTCTGTTATAGATAACGGAGGCTATATCTGCCCTTTCATCATCGCCGCCGGCCTCTCTTTCTATCATGGACGCCACGGTCAGAATCTCTCTCATTGAGTAACCCAGCTCTTCAGCCTGAGCGTCGAATTCCTCTGTCCACTTTGACTCAAAGTTATCCAGGAATTTGCTTATAACTCTTACTGCGTTATCTCCCATATAGAAAGTATACGTATCTGGGAACAGGTATCCCTCAAGCCGCTTTTCCTGTCCCAGAGTAGAGCTGTCCAGGAAATCATAGTCAAAGTCATAATTAGCCAACGCGTCCAGAAGCTCCACCTTATCGCAGACGTTATTCTCTGTCAGCAGGTTTACTATCTGAGTAATCGTATAGCCCTCCGGCACCGTGATATCTATCTCCACAAGTTTACCTCCAGCCGGAGTCATACCATTTACAATCGCTCTGTAATCATAGTTGTAATCCAGCTGATAAGTTCCTGCTTTTATCTTCTCATCGGCGTCTGAAAAGCTGGAGTAGAGCTTAAAAAGCCATTTATACCTGATCAGCCCCTCCTCTTTTAAGATATCAGCTACTGCGTCTATATCGGCTATATCTACTGTGGTCTGTGTAACAGATCCGTCATCATTTTCTATTTCTCTTGACTCCTGTGTAAATATATCCCTGGGTATGGTAACTTCCACAATGCCCTCATCGTCTCCCAGACCCAGCACATCGGTGGCCGCCATCCATCCAAGACAGGCCAGGATTGCACTCACGCACACGATAAAGAGGAACATCATTATTCCCCCCAGGCACCCTGTTCTCTTTGTTCTTCCCCGTCTCACAGGCTTCTCTTCCACATCTTCATATTCTTTATCAAAGTCAAAATCAAGTTCAAAATCATCAGCGGCGTTTTTCTTATCCCCATCCCCGCCGGCATTTACAGGAATATCCTCAAATTCTGCGGCAGGAGACCCGCTCTGCATATCATTCCCCAGGTTTTCAGAGTGAGGATGATATATCTTCATATCCTCCGGCGGATTCTCTTCATTAGAATTGCTCTCACCAATTTTTTCCCCGTCACGGCTCAGGTACTCAACCTTAAAGCCCAAGTCTGCAGCAGGATCAGTCTCTTCTGAAGCCTCATCTTTTGGAGGATCCTGCTCCTCTCCCATAAGCTCTTTCCAAAAATCGTCTCTGTTCTTATCGCTCATATAATGCCTCCTCACTACCGCATATTGCGGCTGCGTCCTAATTTTTCATTCGGACGCTGTGACGCTTTGGCTGGAACCAGCATAGAATGACCCAGATGGCGGTTGAAGCCATCAGATAAAACAGGTGCCAAGCCAAAGCCCTGTTGGAATCTCCCGCCGAATACTGCGCGCGGCGGGCAAAGCACTTAAAATCAAAAATCGATCAAAAGTCTAATGCCGGGCGCAGCGGCGGAATGGAGTAAAATCTAATGTGTGGAAATTCTTTTGGTGGTAACTCTTGTCTGTGGATCATACTTATCCTTATCATCCTGTTCTGCGGCTGCGGCAATAGCGGCTCCTGCGGAAATTGCTGCACCTGCGGCTGCACCTGTGATAACAGCTGCAACAACAGCTGCAACAGCAACTGCTGCTGCTGCTAAATCCCTGTGGCACGGGGCCCCTTAAGGGGCCTCGTCGTCTTTTCCTCTGTTATGAGACAAGCCATCTTGATATCGTGATCCTCACATGGTATATGATCCATCAAAAGACGTTCTCTCGCCAGTCCCACCGTAAGCCCCTTAACTTTCGG
This sequence comes from uncultured Oscillospiraceae bacterium, assembly GCA_944385785.1. Classification (GTDB taxonomy): domain Bacteria; phylum Bacillota; class Clostridia; order Oscillospirales; family Oscillospiraceae; genus RUG626. Next base: position 36,491 of record CALWYO010000026.1, read on the forward strand.
CAGAAATCTGTCGTAGTATCCCCCTCCGTGTCCCAGGCGGCTGCCGTCCCTGGAAAAGGCCACGGCGGGTACAATAGCTATATCTATCTCTTCAGGCTCAACAATCTTTTCATATTTAGACGGCTCCGGAATTCCAAAGGTTCCAGGGCGCACTGCGGAGAGTCTGTCTATAAGACGCGCTTCCATTATCCCCTCTCCGCACACTCTGGGCACCGCAACTTTTTTTCCATCTCTTAAGGAACGTCTTATTATCTCAGATGTATCCGGTTCTGAGCCGACACTGCAGTAGCAGAATATAACTTGCGCTTCTTTATACTCAGGCAAAAGGAAAAATCTCTCCGTACACAACTCGTCGCACTTTACAAGATACGCTTTATCGGCTCTGGTCAGAGCTTCTTTAGCCTCTGCTCTAACACCGTTTTTATCTCCGTTCATAGTATATGCCGCCAGCCACAGCGTCAGCTGCCTGGCGTCCACGCAGCTCTTCAAGCAGCCTGAGGCCGAAATCTATAGCCGCACCGGCGCCTCTGCCAGTTATGATCTGGCCATCTACTACAGTGCTCTCTGCCTGACTCATTATGGCGCCCTCCATCTCTTCCTCCATTCCAGGATAGCAGACGGCGTGTACGCCATTTAATATACCAAGGCGGGCTAAAACTTTAGGTCCCGCGCATATGGCGGCGACTTTCTTTCCCGCTGCATAAGCGGTCTTTATGGCTTCAAGCGCCGTATCGGAACCAAGTATGGAGTCAACACCGCCCAGTCCGCCGGGAATTACCACAAGTTCAGCCGAACTAATATCAATATCATCTGCTGTCACGTCGGCCTCAACAGCTATGCCATGTCCTCCAGTTACCATCCTGCCGCCTATTCCAGCAAGCTGTACCTCAACTCCGCCCCTTCTCAGCACATCACATGGGGCGAGGGCCTCCATCTCTTCAAATCCTTTTCCAAGAATGATATATACCATTGTCTTATTCTCCTTTCTCCGCAGCTATAAGCGGCTCCACAGCACTGTATATCTCCCTGTGGATATCCTCTGCCGGTCTTGGTCTGCCAAACTCCGCACATCTGACAACACGCCATCCGCGATTACCTGCAACCTGGAGAGCGCACTGGCGGCATCTTTGCAGATATTCCTCATTATTCTCGTGTATATCTCCACGCTCTCCCGTTTCGCTCCGTCGGTGCGTCAGCATCTTTTCCGTCACATCTATCGGCATATCAAGATATATCACTATGTCCGGCGATGGAATACCCATGAGTCTGTATTCAAAGTCAAAAAGCCAATCCAAAAAAGCCTGGCGTTCACTTTCCGGCAGCTTTGGCGCCTGGTGAACGGCATTTGACGTGGTATATCTGTCTGTAACTACGAGGCCACCGGATAAATACCACTCTTCCCAATCCTCTTTATATGAGGCGAACCTGTCCACTGCAAAAAATGTAGAAGCCGCATAGGCGTTCACATCATCAGGCTTTTCTCCGAAAGCCCCAGCAAGATAAAGACGCACAAGCGAAGACGACTCTTTATCATACCTGGGAAATTCCAGCCTGCGCGCCGGGTGCCCTTCCAGATCGAGCCTCTTGCACAAAAGCCCCGTCTGCGTCGCCTTGCCAGAGCCGTCAGTCCCCTCTATGACGATTAGTTTGCCCAAATTTATCACTTTCCCCTTATTCTCTGCCACATAACGGCAATCAGAAACGCCGGCAGACGCATCGCTCTTCCTATCCTGGACGGTTGCTTAATAAGCCGATACAGCCATTCAAGGTTCATCTTCTGCCATTTTTCCGGCGCTCTCTGTACCACTCCTGCATATACGTCCAGTGAGCCGCCCAATCCTGCCATAAGCGGGACTTTCAGCTTGTCTCTGTTCTTATACATCCACAGTTCCTGTTTAGGCGCGCCCAGGCACACAAGCAAAAAATCGGGAGACGCTGCGTTTATCCTGTCTATTACAGGCGCGTCCTCTTTAAAATACCCGTCTGCAGTTCCGCAGATGACGATTCCCGGAAACTTATTTTTTATATTCTCCCCGGCTTTCTCAGCCACTGTCGGCTTTGCTCCCAGCAAATAGAGCCGTTGCCCTTTTTCCGCCATCTTGGAAAAAAGCTCCTGGGCAAAATCAGCCCCCGGCACCTTGCCCCGCAACGGCCTGCCCAGTATTCTCGCACCGTATATCACGCCTATTCCATCCGGAAGAACGAGGGAGGCAGAATCGATAGCCTGACGCAATTGTGTGTTTTTTCTTGCCAGCCATACAATCTCCGGATTTGGAGTGACAACATAGTCTGTTTCAGGCGTATCCATAAGGTTTTGAGCCCTGTCAACAGCCTCGCTCATATCAACATTGTCGAAACCCACACCCAGAACATCTGTACGCATGACTTTCCCACTCCTCTTTCTGACGGGAATCAAAAATCTATGATATTTTATCATATCCAATTCTCTTAGGCAAGGGCTATACATCTGTTGAAATATCAAGGATCTGTGAACGGTTGCCTGGAAATAAATTTAAAATTCTCATATAAAGTATAAAACTTCACGGGCCGTGGACACACCACGATAACCGGTAAAGTGTAACAGCCGGCACGGGCACGCCGTCAAAGGCGGTATCCGGCCTTTTTGCTATGCAAAGGCATAACAAAAAAGACATATAAAGCACTTGACAATCTATTTTACTTCTGATATATTTTATAAGCTAAAAGAAAGCAGGAACGGCATCACCGTCCTCACCCGGCCAGAGAGCTGCGCCGTGGTAAACATCGCGTTTTCCCATACTGTAGCAGTATGGTTTCGCCCGGATGCCGTTGCTGGCATCCGTTTTTTTATTGTTCGGAGGTGTTTTAAGATAGCGAACATTGCCCACCAAATAAATGAGGAGATAACTGATAGGGAGATTAGGCTCATCGGTGAAGATGGAGCTCAGTTAGGTATTATGTCGGCCTCCGCCGCTATGGATATAGCTGTGGAAAGAGGGCTGGACCTGGTTAAAATATCTCCTACTGCCGTTCCTCCTGTATGCAGGCTGATGGATTACGGTAAATACCGCTTTGAGCAATCAAAGCGCGAAAAAGAGGCCCGTCGGAATCAGCACGTCGTAGAAGTCAAAGAAATTCGCATGTCTCCAAGTATAGGCGACAATGACTTCAATGTAAAGCTGCGTAACGGGCAGAAGTTCCTGCGAGATGGGGATCGATTGAAAGTAGCGGTGCGCTTCCGCGGCCGTGAGATGGCTCACACTTCCATCGGTGAAGAGCTTTTGAGGAAATTTGCTGAAGGCTGTGCTGATATCGCAACTGTGGATAAGGCTCCCAAATTGGAAGGACGGCACATGAGCATATTCCTGTCCCCCAAGTCCTCCAAATAAATATTTATCGGGATAAATACCTGACGTACAGGTACTCACATCTGTACTAAAGGATATTATTTTGCGTCCCCCTTTCCGGGGCGGCGCTTAAACAATGCGGTCAAGCCGCTATCACTATCGGAAGGAGAAACCAAAGATGCCCAAGATCAAGACTCACAGCGGCGCAAAGAAGAGATTCAATCTCACAAAGTCCGGCAAGGTAAAACGCGCCCACGCATACAAGAGCCACATACTCAACAAGAAAACTACCAAGCGCAAGAGAGGCCTCCGCAAAGGAACCTACGCCGATGTCACCAACGAAGCGGCAATCAAGCGCATGATCCTGTATAAATAAGGAGGTTACCTAAGATGGCCAGAATTAAGGGCGCGATGATGACGCGCAAGAGAAGGAACAAAATACTCAAGCTGGCAAAGGGCTATTGGGGCAGCAAATCAAAGCACTTCAAAATGGCTAACCAGGCCGTTATGAAGTCCCTGACCTATGCTTATATTGGACGTAAGCAAAAGAAACGTGATTTCCGTAAGCTCTGGATTACCCGTATAAGCGCCGCCTGCAAGTCAAACGGCATGAATTACTCCACTTTTATGCACGGCCTCAAAGTCTCCGGCATCGACATGAACCGCAAGATGCTCTCAGAGATGGCTATTCACGATCCCGCTGCTTTTACCGAGCTTTGCTCTGTAGCCAAGGCTGCTCTTTAAACATTGAATTTGAAATGCCGTCCGCATAGTGCGGACGGCATTTGTTATTCGGTCCACAGGGCTTTTGAGCCCTCCGGCAGCTTATAGTCATTCTTTATGGCGACGCATTTGCGTGTCTGTTCCAGAATTAAAAACAGCGCTGAAACTATAAGCCCCATGCCTCTTACGCACAGGTGAGTTATGTCAATTCCCGTAAGATCGGACCCAAGCATAAACATCATCACCACAACCGGCAGCAGCTGCAATATGGCGGCCCACACAAGGCCAACGCGGAATTTCTCCACAGCTATCTTGTGCCGTTGAATCATCATCTTGTTTCCAGATGTAACATTCAGAAAACACCTGAAAGCCACATAACACGCGGCCATCATCGCTGCAATCTCCAGTATTGGGAATATGCCGCTGCTGTTAAACTTGGTGTTCATGAAAAGCGGCACAAAGGAGAGGACCAGCAGCAGTACTGTCAGCAGGATGTATATAACCTTGTAGGCCTTCAGCGCCCCCGCCGGCTGATCATAGCCGTAAAATTCAGCAGTGTAAATGAGCTTCGTCACCTTTTTCCCGTCCGGCTCTGTGATCTCAAAACGATTATACCCTTTAGGCGGTCTCTTTACTATACCCAACTTATTAAACGGCCATTTGGTATAGGCGTCTATCGGTTGGTCGAGTTCTTCTGAATACAATTCCAAAGACATGTTGTTCCAATTTGTCCCAAATATCGCCATATTCTATTCACCCCCCAGTATATCTGTTAAAATAAGTATAACATGCAGCTTCCCATATGTAAATATATTTGCATTATTTACATATTTTATATGTTTATAGTCCAATTTAATGTTAATTTTGACATGTCGGAGAGAAGGTGTTCTGCCTGTGCCAAAACCGAAGAAGGAAAAGTTCAACAGCAGATCGGATATCTATTCCTCCCAGTACGAGTCTTTCAACAACTACAAATCTCTTTTGGAGAACTCCAACTATATGATGACGCCCTCTGACCTTGGTGCAGCTGGGGAAAAATACGCGCGCGGAGGCATTTTTGGCAGCAGCCTGTCTCCGGAACAGATGGGCTATAGCCGTTTCAGAGTACCTGATCCAGAAGGCGAAGGCACTGTAATACGCTATATCTACACCGGCTCACTGTATAAATATAAGCAGTCGGACGCAGCCTGGATTCTTTATAAATGGCTATATGGCCTTTTATCTTTCGTCATTATCGCCCTCTCTATTGTAACCATCACATTTAATTCTAATTTCAGCCAGATTCTTTTGGTCTCGATACCTGAGTTTCTGGCAATGCTGGCGGCCTGTTATCTGACCCATCGGTGTTTTCTAAACATCACTTGCCGCCGCTCCATGGTCTTATATAAGTACAGCAAGGCTGTCGTAGATTTCAGAGTGTCCATCGCAATTGATCTCGTTATAAACGCTGTCCTCCTGATTGCCATGGGAACTTCAATTGACTTTGCCGGCCTCTCGGGGATAAACGAGATACATTTTTATATGCGGGTGGCTGTATTTATACTGGCGCTCCTGCTTTTAGTTTTTGAGCTGGTGAGGAAATGCGTACCTATTGAGAATAACTATCAGCTCCCTTACGGTGCTGAGCCTTTAGATTAAATATTAGTGGGGGGGAATTTTATGCCCACTACGTGGGCGGGAGTAATCCGTCCGCCTGTGGCGGACAGGGCTAACCGCCCGCTGCGCGGTCGGGGGTCGCCCGCGGGGCGCTGTGCGCCCCTGGCTCACGTCCTCCCGCACCAGGGCAACCTCAGGGCTCACAAGTTCGCCCTTCACGCCCAGGCGCCGCGTCTTAACCCCAACGGGCAACAGCCCGTTGGGGACCCCATCGTCCCCCGTCCCTGGGGGTTACCTCATAGGGGCCCGCGCGTCGTCGCGGAACTGGCCATGCTCAAAGCTCCCTTTGGTCGCTTTTCACGGCTCAGTTCGCTCCACCTTTGCGTCCTCGCAAAGTCCGCTAAAGTTCACTTCCGCCAAAGGCGAAAGTTCACGGCGCTCCCTTGCTCGTCCTATCCCCAACGGGCGACAGCCCGTCGGGGACCCCATAAACCCGCTTTGCTGGGCTTCGGTTTGTTTTGCCATGTGCAGATATATTGCCAGGCTGGGGTGTTTCCAAAGAGGGGCTACGCCACGTCCTCCCGCACCAGGGCAACCTCAGGGCTCACAAGTTCGCCCTTCACGCCCAGGCGCGCTTGTCCTTCTCCCCAACGGGCTGTCGCCCGTTGGGGACCCCATCGTCTTCCGTCCCCAGGGGTCACCTCATAGGGGGCCCGCGGGCCCCCTGTGAGTCGGTTGGGGGTGGGTGCAGGGAGGGGAAATCGAAATCCCCTCCCTGCCGTTTCTTTGGTTTCTTAAGCCGTTTCTTTGCGCTCAAAGAAATGGTTTAAGCGGGGTGTGGGGCAGCGCCCCACAAGGCCTGCAGGGCTATGCCCTGCTACCAATCACGGGGCATGCCCCGAAAACCACCCCGTCTGTGTAACGGA
>CALWYO010000027.1 GCA_944385785.1 uncultured Oscillospiraceae bacterium
CTGGAAATAAGGTCCTCAAGTCTCAGCTCTGGGTCGTTCATATCGTTAGTACCGATATTAATAAACACTCTTCTGGGTTGGAGGTCTATAACACAGAAGTCAAGCCAATTATAATACTCCGCTGTCACAGACCCAGCTACTCCTCTATTATATATAACCGTATTATCCCCGTGCTCGGCAAGAAGCTGATTTATAGGGAACCACTCCATCAAAGATGAACCAGCAAAAACTATTTGACCCTTTTTCGCAGTTTTATTTTCCTCCTTATAAGAGTTAAGCTTATCGCCACGTGGGTCCCCAGAGGCCGCCCTGCGCTCCGCCATAAACTTTATACGCTCGTCGCTGGTCATTTTTCTAAGTTCCATAACCAGTCTCTCATGCTCAATCATAAAATCACCTCATAGAAATGTTTGTCAAAATAAGTTTGTAGCATATTATAGGAGCCATTAAGCAAGCACTATACCCGCCGCCTTTGGCGGCGGGTATAGAAACGTTTTTAAAAGCGAGGACACGCATTTATTAAAGGGCTTTATCAAACATTTTCAGCATACCATCGACCACAATTTCGTTGTTGTGTCCAGCGCCAACAAGCCCGAAAGACTGGAACACTTTGTGACCAACAGAGCTGTCATCCAAGATGTATCCGACGGCTGGGTCTCCGATATGCGTAGCTACCATTGTCTTCTTAAAAGGCGATGCCTCCTTACAGAGCATGCCAATTTCGTTGTACAGCTCGCAGGCTACTCCATAAATGGCAATATCGCCAAGTATGACTAACTGTGCTTTCATCGGAGTGGTTTCGCCTGTGGGTATCATCTCGGCCAGCTCCTTTTCTGGCTGCGGATCCTCAGGCCCAATATCTCCAGACCATTCCAACAGGTTATCCACCACAAGGCGGTGCCTTGCCCAGTCAAATTTATCGTGGGGGAATTTTTGTGTTGGGAAATAGAGCATATCGTCCACAGTCGTTATCTTCATCGAGCTCTTCTCAGCGTCAATTTTGTTTAAAACCTGCAGCGCGTCAATGCCGTGCTGCTGTCCAAAGACTACGCCCTGCTCATATGCGGCTCCAGGAAGCCTCCTGCGTTCACGCATCTTGCCGTCTTTGTCGTATACCGGCATTATTCCCACAAACATCGGGTTCTGGTTGCCGGCAGCGCCGGACTGCCACATACATACAGCACCGTCACCGTAATACTCTTCAACGAAGTTACAGGCAATTCCCGGAATGTCGCAGGTGACTTTCACCTTGCCGTCTGTATCCTTGGTGCAGAAAGATGTTGTGGAGTGCATAGCGTAATTGAGCACGGCGGCAATGAGTTTGCCCTCCTCATCGACAAACTTTATAACAGCCAGAGTCTTATCGCTGGGCCTGTCAAACGCGGCCCCCTGCATCCAGTAACCCTCATAAAACAGCTGGTCCCTGTTGACATTTATGTAGCTCTTACCCTCGCCGAATCCGTATTTTGCAGGGCGCATATTTTCAATCGCCATTCCCACAACTTTGACGCCGTTCTCTACAACCATATCGGTATATGCCTGCTTGTTTGCCGACACTTCTTCGTTTGTCTCGATTCCGGTGGGATGCTTTTTTCCGGCCACATGCGGCGCCGAGTGGTTATGCGTGCCCACAAGGAGCATATTCTCATCTTTAATTCCATAGGCATCTATTATGGCAGGGCGGAGCTTCTCGGAGCATGGCACTCCGCTAAGTTCAAAACTCTCAAGGAGGAATACCTTCTCCCCGTTATCAATAACTATCGCCCTGACATTGATTTCCTCGCCCTCACGGACCCCCTCATACTGGCCCACCATTGCCGGCAGTGGGAGCATCTCCGGTGTAGGTGTTATGGAGAGTTTGGCGGCTCCAACTTTAAGTGACACTTGTTTTCTCCCTTCTATTTTTATTTCCCGGTCTCTTTGAACATTTCAAGCATTCCACCGATTATGATATCATCACAGGCGCCCGGCTTGACCGGCCCAAAGGATTGGAACACATTGTGATGCCCTGACGTCTTGTCAGCTATGTATCCTATATACCTGGAATCGGTATGTGTAACTACAAAAGTATTTTCAACCGGAGATGCTTTCTTCATATCTCTACCTATCTCCGAATATATCTCGTTGGGTACACCCACAATGGATATATCTCCCAAATTAAGCAGCTGCATAGGCATTGGATATGGGTGCTCTGGATCATCTTCCATTACCACAAGATTTTTCTCAGGCCGTTCTCCGTTTGGCCCCAGCGGCACAAGATTATCCACCAGAAGCCTGTTATACTGCATATCTGCTCCCTCAGGCGCCTTCTGGGATGGCAGCTCCACAGTCGTCGCTGCCGATGTGATTTCCATATTGTCCTGGTAGTTATCTATAGAATTCAATACGCCTATTGCATCTATTGCATGTTCTCCGCCAAGGGATTCCATCAGGATATAGCCCGTTCCATCCGGCAGCGTCCTCCTGACCGCATATCCATCGTCCTCATATGTAAATACCGAACCAGTAAATCTTGGATTCTGGTTGCCCTCAGCTGCCGGTGTCCAAAGGCAAATCGCCCCATTTCCAAAACGGCGCTCTACAAATCCACAGGTCACGCCGATAAAATCTGA
>CALWYO010000028.1 GCA_944385785.1 uncultured Oscillospiraceae bacterium
GAGCTTCAGCATTATACAAACTCCACTATTTTAGTTATATGAGACAGTTTGCTTTGTCTAAACTTACCCTTGACAAACTCTGTGACCTCATGTAATATACACAGCGAAAGTGTATCATATGAGACAAAAAGGGGCGCTTACAGGTGGAAAAAACCGCTCTTACAAAGAGAGATCTGGCGCTCATTGGAGAAAGTTTCCTCTTTCGTGGGACCAGCGCCGGGTTTGTAAGCGACGCAATAGAGGATCCGCGGTGTGTGGTGGAGAACTTTCAGAGGGGCCAGATTATATATGACCTTCGTGATTACCGGAGAGACATCGGGCTTATACTGGACGGCAGGGTACAGGTAACCAAGTTTCCGCCGGACGGAGGGAACTTTCTTATGAACACGCTGGTGCCAGGCAGTCTTTTCGGGGCTGCGGCGGCTTTCTGCGATGAGCGGGAGTATGTAACTCGCCTGACTGCGGTGAAAAATTCACGCGTGATGTTTTTCCCACAGGGGCTTCTCTCGGATTTGATGAGGAGAGAGTTTACCGTGGCGGAGAACTATATAAGGTTCCTGTCGGACAGAATACGCTTTTTAAATAATAAAATCGGCGGTCTGCTTATAAACGGCGCCGGTTCAACCCTTCGCCACTGGCTTGTGAATAACGCGGTGGAGGGAGGGGGAAAGCTCTATGTGGATGTCGGTGTCAGCATGTCGGCTCTGGCAGGGATGCTGAATATTGGCAGGGCTTCTCTCTACAGATCCATAGAGGAGCTGGAGAGGGAGGGCCTAATAAAAAGGGACGGGCGGAGGATATATATCCTGAAGCCCGAGAATCTGTTTCCAGAAAGGGAGTAAAAGTAAGATGAAAAAGAGACTTTTGGCGCTGCTTATGGCCCTGGCCATGGTGTTTGCACTGGCCGCCTGTTCCGACAGCGGAACACAGGAGCCTGATAATGGAGACGAGCAGCAGGAAGAGACTACCGGCGGTCAGGATGAAACTCCGGCTGAAGATGGGCAGCAGCCTGAGGACGAGCAGCCCCAGGATGCTGGAGAGAAAACCACAATAAGGGCAGGGTTCCTGAAGGGCCCCACAGGCATCGGCGCTGCGTATCTGATGCAGCAAAACGAGAACGGGGAGGCAAGACTTGACTACGACGTTACAATGGACACCGACGCTCAGAATGTAAACGCAGCGATTATCAGCGGAGAACTGGATATAGCCGCCGTACCCACAAATGTGGCGTCGGTACTGTATAACAAGACTATCGACACTGAAAATGAGATACAGATTGTGGCAATCAATACGCTGGGTGTGCTCTATATTCTTGAAAACGGCGACACAATACAATCTGTGGATGACCTTGTAGGCAAGACCATCTATACGACAGGACAGGGCTCAAACCCCCAGTATGTACTTGAATATATTCTCTCAGAGCACGGCCTTACAGTTGGCCAGGATGTTTTTGTTGAATATATGACAGGCGACGAGGTCGCCACCCAGATGGCCTCAGGTATGATAGATGTTTGCATGCTGCCTGTTCCCAATGTGACCAGCGTACTTGTACAGAACTCAGATGTGCGTATTGCCCTGAGCATGGAAGAGGAGTGGGAGAGCGTCACAGGCGGTTCCAGCGTTCTGACTCAGGGCTGCATTGTGGCGAGAGCAGACACAGTTACCGATGAGATACTGGCTGATTTCCTTGCCGACTATGAGGAGTCCATAAACTTTATGGCAGACGAGGCAAATCTTGAAGAGGCCGCCGCTCTGGCTGTAAAGTATGAGATAGTGGCGTCTGAGGCGATTGCAACGGCTGCGCTGCCGGATTGCAACCTTGTGTATATTGCCGATCCCGACACAATGAGGGAGTACCTCCAGGGATACTTTGAGGTGCTCTACCAGGCCGACCCAGCGTCTGTGGGCGGCAGTGTGCCTGACGATGCGTTCTACAGATAATGGCAAAAAGCTGATAAGGGGAGTGATCGCCGCGGCCTTCTGGATAGCCGTTTGGGAGGCGGGCGCGCTTATAGTGGGGCAGGAGCTTATCCTGCCTTCACCCTTATCTGTAGCTAAAGCCCTTTATGAGCTGGCAGGGGAAGGCGAATTCTGGATTTTGTCGCTGACATCCATGTGGCGGATAATTTCCGGACTTATATTAGGCGTGGCCTTAGGCACACTGGCGGCGGTGCTGACGGTGCGTTTCAGAATCTGCGATATGCTCCTCTCGCCCCTTGTTAAGATAATCCGAACAACGCCGGTGGCGTCGTTTATAGTGCTGGCAATGCTGTGGATAGTGAGAACCGGCGTGCCTGGCTTTATAGCGGCGCTGATTGTGATACCGGTGGTCTGGGCCGATGTGCGTACGGCTGTTATGGAAACAGATCAGGAACTTTTGGAGATGGGCAGGGCATACGGCTTTGGTGCGTTTCGGACTTTCCGGTATATATATCTGCCATCAGTGCTTCCAAGTTGGAACTCGGCGTTTTTAACTGCTCTGGGCCTTGCCTGGAAGTCGGGCATAGCGGCGGAGGTTATGTGCCAGCCGCGGGACGCCATAGGCACCGAGCTTATGCGGGCCAAGAGCGTGCTTGATATGCCCAGGGCTTTTGCCTGGACTGTTGTTGTGGTGGTGCTGTGTCTGATCCTCGAGGCCATATTTAAGAGGATAATGAAAGGCAAGGTGAAGGTTTGATTATATTTGACGATATTTCCTTTGCCTATGGAGAGCGCCAGGTATTCCGGAGCTTTTCACTGTCGCTTCCGGATAAGGTGACCGTACTTGAAGGACCCTCTGGGTCCGGAAAAACTACGCTGCTAAAGATGGCGGCGAGATTATTAAAACCTCAGGCAGGGCGTATTTCAGGTGTGCCGGAGCGCGTGTCTTTTACCTTTCAGGAGAACAGGCTCCTGCCGTGGTTTACGGCCCGGGGCAATGTGGAGGCTGTGCTGCCTCGGGATAGACGCTCCGAGGCGGAAATCTGGCTGAAGCTCATGGAGCTTGCAGATGTGATGGACAGCCTGCCGGGGAACATGTCCGGCGGACAGCAGCGCAGAGTGGCGATAGCGCGGGCACTGGCATATGGAGGAGAGCTTTTTATAATGGATGAGCCTTTGAAGGGACTGGATGAGCCGCTCCAAAGGAGAATTGTGCCCAGGATATTGGAACAGGTACCCAGGCTTATAGTCACCTCCCACTCCGCATTTGAGACGCAGCTCTGGGGCGGTACAGCGGTGGACATAGGCGCTGTGGGTTGAAAGCCGGAGAGACGAGACTGCCGGCGGAATGGAGGATTATATGTTCGATACGAGAGCTGAGATACTGGAAGCACTGGAGATGCCAATGGAGAAATTCCGGAGCTCCTTTCTTGATAGGGCTGGAGAGCTGTACAGAGACAGCGGCAGAGGCATAGTTACCATGGCAATGCTGGGCTACAGCAACATATGCCGCAGCCAGTGCCTTTACTGCGGAATGCGCGCCGGCAACAGCTCCATACCCAGATACAGGATGGAACCGTTAGAGGCCCTGAGACTTACAGCTGTAGGGCGGGAGCTGGGATTTGGGAGGCTCTTTTTAATATCAGGAGAGGACATGGGGTACGGCTTTGAAAATCTGCTGTCGCTGGTGGCTGGAGCCAGGGAACAGGGATACAGGCAGATAAGCCTTGCCTGCGGGGAGTTTACGTTGGAACAGTACAGGCAGCTCCACGCTGCGGGAGCTGAAGAATATGTGATGAAATTTGAGATGTCAGATATTGAGGATTTCAACAGACTTAACCCGTCTACCGATTTCCACAGGCGTATGGAGGCTATTGAGGCTGTTAAAAAGAGCGGAATGAAGTTGGCCTCGGGAAATATAGTGGATTACCCGGGCCACTCACTGGAAAAAATGGCCGATGATATTGAGCTTATGCGAAAGCTGGATATAAGCTGGGCGCCGGTAGTTCCATATATGCCCGCTGCCAATACGCCGCTGGCCCTGGAAGGCGGCAGAGGCAGTCTGGAGCTTATACTGCGTGAGATAGCCATATTGAGGCTTATGATGCCCCAGGTGAATATAACGGCTGGGCAGCCGGGGGAAGACCCCAAAAACGGTTTTGGAGACAGTCAGGGAAATCTTGACGCTATTGCAGCCGGCGCAAATGTGCTGTTTGCAGATCTTCTCCCTGCAGGTAAGGCAGATGCGTTCCACGTGGTGGACAACAGGAATCTGCCAGGACTTAAACATATGGAGACTATGTCCAGACTCTCATGCTTGGAGCTTAACATGGGCTGAGAATAAAAATAAACGCGGGACGGTATTGATTTTACCGCCCCGTGTGTTATACTCAGGCTTACTGACTCTTGTGAGGAGGCAATGAGGGATGCTCAGAAAGTACATAGGCGATAGGAAATTCTATAAAATGGTGATGACTGTCGCCGTGCCTATTATGATCCAGAATTTCATAACAAATTTTGTCTCCATGCTGGACAATATAATGGTGGGACAGGTGGGTACAGCTCAGATGAGCGGTGTTTCAATTGTGAACCAGATACTCTTTGTCCTGAACCTGTGTATTTTCGGCGCTACGTCGGGAGCCGGCATATTCACGGCGCAATTTGTGGGCTCCGGCGACAGGGAGGGAGTACGCAACACGTTCCGTTTTAAGCTGATCGCCTGCGCCATACTCACCGTACTGGCCACCGGCATATTTATATCCTTCGGCAGATCTCTTATCTCCTTCTATTTGAAGGGAGAGGGGGCCAGCGCCCAGGAATCCGGACAGTATCTGGCTTACGGCTGGGACTACCTGTTGGTGATGCTGTGGGGATTACCGCCTTTTGCCCTTTCAAATGTGTACAGCAGTACCCTCAGGGAGCACGGTGAGACGGTTGTGCCCATGGTCTCCGGCATATCAGCCGTGCTGGTGAACCTGACTTTCAACTATATCCTCATATTCGGCCACTTTGGAGCGCCTGCCATGGGAGTGGTAGGTGCCGCTATAGCTACCGTTATGTCCCGCTATGTAGAGCTGGCGGTGGTGGCGCTGTGGACCCATACCCATACGGAAAAGATGCCCTTTGCCAGGGGACTTTACAGAACGCTTAAAGTGCCTGCGGCCCTTACCCGGCAGATAATCCGCAAAGGTATGCCAATACTTGTAAATGAAGCTCTCTGGTCAACCGGAATGGCGCTGCTTACCCAGTGCTATTCGGTCAGAGGCCTTGCCGTAGTGGCGGCGGTGAATATAAGCTCCACAATTAATAATACTGTGAGCGTGGCTTACCGCTCCATGGGTAATGCCGTGGGAATAATAATTGGCCAGAAGCTGGGCGCCGGAGAGAGGCGGGAAGCCGTGGTGGACACGGACAGAAAGCTGATAGCATTTTCAATTTTCCTGGCGCTGATATTTGCCATTATGATGATGACGATGTCTCCTGTGTTCCCGAAGATATATAATACTACTGACGACGTGAGGGCTCTCGCCTCCGATTTTATGAGAGTAATGGCGGTGGTAATGCCTTTCGCGGCCTTTACAAACAGCGCATATTTTACATTGAGGTCAGGCGGAAAGACGATGATAACACTCCTCTTCGACTGCTGCTTTATATGGGTGATTGTTGTGCCGCTGGCCTTCTGCCTGAGCCGCTTTACCTCCATGCCGATAGTGCCGCTGTATTTCTGCTGTCAGATAACCGAGGTGATAAAGTGCGCCCTGGGAGGCTACTTTTTGAAAAAAGGCACGTGGATACAGAGCATAGTTAAGGATTATTCCGCATAATCTGACGCGGACTGGAAACTCTGGTTCTTAAAATATGATAAGCCGCATGGAGACGTGAGAAACGTCTCCATGCGGCTTTTTGATATGCTTTCGCATGGCAAAAAACGGCCATGTGCCGCTTTCGGCGGCACGGCCATAAAATCAAAGCACGTGGGCCGAGACGGACCACATGTGCAAAAACTTCATGCGCCGCGTTTTTTGCCTGTTATAGTGGTGCCCCCAGCGTATGAAGTTTAATGTATGTCTCGCCTGTCAGGGCGTATAAATGGGGGTTCAATATTCGTATCTGTTATCTGACCGTACATTTCAGGACGGCGATATGCGTTGCCGTGAACTTCCGAGGATCTGTACGTCCGGAGCATATCAAGGTCGAGAATGGCGGTGTATATGCCCTCGCTCTCTCCGGCCATCATGACGCAGGTGTCCCGGGAACCAGGCATATCTGGCAGATAAGCGACGCCGTCAAATAGCGTGGAACGGCCGTTGCAGTCCGGAACTGTGTCAGGATAGTTGCAGGTGGCTATGGCCAGCATGTTTTCATAGGCTCTTGCCCGCAGCTGCGAGAGACGGTTTATCTCCATTGGGCAGGCGTTAGGTACAAGGATAAGCTCGGCGCCTTTAAGCATAAGGATGCGTGCGCTCTCAGGGAATTCCCTGTCATAGCATATCATTGCGCCGACTTTAACAGGTCCCTGGCAGGTGTCCAGTTCCGTTACGAAAAATCCGTCTCCAGGCGTCAACGCACGCTCGGCGTCGAAATCGCAGGTGTGGACTTTTGCGTAAGTGAGTTTCATATCTCCGTGCCTGTCAAAGAGTACCAATGTGTTTCTGGGACCTTCCGGCCACTTTTCCAGAAAGGTCACGGCAACCGCCATATTCAACCTGGATGCCGCGAGGCCAAAGGTTTTGGTAAAACTCTCGGAGGGACAGGCCTCGGCAGTCCAGACTTCAGGCGGACGGCCAAGTATGTTGTATCCGATGCTCCACATTTCGGGGAACAGCGCGATATCGGCACCCAGTGCGGCGGCCTCCTCCAGTGCTTCAAGACCGCGGCGCACGTTTCCCTCAACGCAGCCGCTGGGAGTTATCTGCAGAAAAGCTATTTTCAGACAGGCCATTGAGTTAAACCTCCGTGTTTTTGCAACTGTGCCGCCTTTGGAAAGTACAGCCTTGCTGTTTTTGCACCGGCGGCGCACATATTGGCATAACTTATATTTTACACCAGACGGCAGCCGTGGGCAAGTTTTTACCGGAGCTGCATGGAGTGTGAAGATATGAAAAGCCGGCCCAGCATTATACTGGACCGGCTCTGCGTGTCGACAGAGGTCGACACGCTGGAACAAAATCTGCGATTTTGTTCCAGAAATACGGCTGAACCGCGCGCCCTTCTGGCACACTCCCAACCTCCCTGAGTTTTTTGGCCGGTACATGCCCGTCCAAAAAACGGATTTAACTTTATTTTGCTGTCAGGGCAGCAAAATTCCGGCTATGGGCTTTCTTAACTTTATAACCCGTGTTTGAAACTATTAAAGATGCTTTTTTGTCAGGCATAAGCCGGCCCAGTATTATACTGGACCGGCTATAGACGACACAAGCTGGTGTTTACTCACCCATGGCTATTCTGGCGGCGCCATATATGCCCGCGTCATTGCCAAGTTTAGCCAGGAGTATCTTGGCCTCCGTGGATGCGTGGAAGGCGTATTTCCTGAAAGCCTTCTCCAGACCGTCCACCAGGTACTGTCCCTCTTTGCTGACGCCGCCGCCTATAACGAAAGCCTCAGGGTCGATTACGCAGGAGACGTAAGAGAGAGTCCTGCCAAGCATATCGAACATCTGGTCTATTATACCCTGAGCTGTGGGATCGCCGGCTCTGGCCTCTTTGAATATGTTTATGCTGCTAAACGGTATTTCATGTCCAAGTTTTGTGCCGTTTTCCCCGTGCTGGGCTATGTATTTCTCGGCAAGATAGTTTATGCCGTTGGCGGACGTATATTGCTCCAGGCATCCCTTCTTGCCGCAGCCGCAGGTGCGGGTCTCGCCATCCATAATGTGCACGTGGCCTATCTCACCGGCGGCTCCGAAAAAGCCAGTGGCTATTTTACCTTTATATATGACGCCGCCTCCGACTCCGGTGCCAATGGTTATCATGACAATACTGTCATGACCAGCGCCGCCGCCCATCCACTGTTCGCCCAAAGCGGCGACATTGGCGTCATTACCAACGGCAACAGGAAGGCCGCTGATGCCCTCCAGAGCCTCCTTAACATTAAACCGGCCCCAGCCCAAATTTACGCACCTGTTGACGGTGCCGTCATCCAGTACTGCCCCCGGTACGCCAAGACCTATACCCTGAAACTCGTCGGCCGACATGCCCTTTTCAGCCATTTTTGAAGATGCGGCAGCCCATATGTCCCGGAGAATAGAGAGCTCGTCGTCAGAGAGTACGGTGTCTATGCTCCACTTTTCCAGAAGTTTACCCTGGATATCAAAGATACCCAGTTTCACCATTGTTCCGCCTACGTCAACACCTAAGAGATACTTTTTCATCTTTTTCTCCTGTTCGTAAGTTAATATTTTCCCGACAGATAGTCGGGCGGCCTTTGGATTTAGATAGAAAATATTTTATCCCATTTGCCGGCCTGTGTAAAGACTTTTACGGTAGGTAAGCGCAGTTGGACCACTTAATTTTACAATTTTCAGACATAACTGTTTCGATTCCAAAAACGATAGGGAATTGGGAGAGATAAACTTGCAAAATTGTTGATTTTTTCGGCGGAGAGCAGTATAAAAAGGCCAGGTGGCCTTTTTCCACAGTCTGAAATATTAACCGGCTGATGTAATCAGCCGGTTAATCGGTTTGCCGAAAAAACGCCTTATCAAATTCAAATAAAGATAAAAAACTTTTAAAGCTCTCGGAAGAGTTTTGTTGCGTCAGCAACAAAATACAGTGAAATATCGTTTTTTGGACGGGCGTGTACCGGCCAAAAAACTCAGGGAGGCTGGGAGTGTGCCCGAAGGGCGCGCGGTTCAGCCGCATTTTTGGCATAAAATCGCAGATTTTGTGCCAGCGTGTCGACAGAAGTCGACACGCAGATTAACCGGCTGATGTAATCAGCCGGTTAATATAAGAAGTTTCTGCATTAAATTGGATGACGCTTAACGGCGATCTTACCGTTGGCGGTCGGAATCTCACCAGCCCAGGATCTTCAGATACTCGCGGCTGCGGCGGGCGGCCTCCAGAGCATCCAGCTCATAGTGCTGATCCTGCTCGACTACAACCCACTTTGCGTTGGAGCGGAGAGAGGCCTCCAGTATCGGCTCCCAGATCTGCTGGCCAAAGCCCACAGGACGGAACTGGAAGAAGCCCTTCTTCATTGACTCACGGCGGCTCTCGATACCGATAAGCTCATACATGTCGTCGGGATCGCCCTCTTTTATAAAGTCCTTAAGGTGGATTATCTCGCAGCGGTCGGAATACTTGTCAATATAGCCTGCGGGATCCTGACCTGCCACTTTAATCCAGCATGTGTCCGGCTCAACCATAAGCAGATCGGCAGGCACCTGGGTATAGATGTCGTCAAATCCGAAGGTGCCGTCCGGCATGGTCACAAACTCGAAGTCATGGTTATGGTAGAGAAGCTTCATACCGTTATCCCTGACAATTTTGCCTATGCGGCGCATCTCGGAGAGGGCCTTTTCATATCCATCGTGGAGGGGACGAAGCTCCTCGGGAAGGTAGGGCACTACCATATAATCGCAGCCGATAGTCTTATATGTCTGGACGGCTTTCTCGGCATCCTCCATCATCTCTACAAGGGGAACATGGGCGCTGAGTGGTTTTAAGCCAACCTCGCCTAAGATGTCGTGGATATACTCCGGCTCAAGGCCGTAAAGCCCGGCCAGCTCCACTCCGTCATATCCCATGGCTTTTACTGACTCCATAACGGATTTGAAATTTTCAGGGGTACCTTCAAGCAGGTCCCTGAGGCCGTATACCTGTATACCAACTGGCAGCTTACTCATAAGTAACTCATCCTTTCATATTGGTGGTTTTATTATCTAAAGCCCCCTCCGGCTGATCGGTCAGGGTCTTTATCCAGGTGTAACTGTTTGTCTTAAGGGAGACGGTAAGGCACTTTATTATCTGGTCGCAGTTGAGAACAAAGGCGACCAGAGCTACAGAGCTGTGCCACACAAAGGCGGTCAGAAGTCCCAGGGGAACCGCCAACAGCCAGCTGTATACAAAGTCGCTTATCATGGTGTAGCGGGTATCGCCTCCGCCGCGAATAATACCTATTTGACACGGCATCTGATAGGACATGCCGACTGTTACAAAGACGTATATAAAGAGCATCTGCATGGCGTATTCCCTGGTGCCGTCGGTGATGGAGTAGAAGCTCAAAAACCAGCCGCGGATGGAAAAGAGGACAAGCCCGCAGACAAGACCGATCCCCAGGTAAATAAATTGCAGGGAATGGACATACGAGCGCAGCTGGTCCAGTTTGCCGCTGCCTACAGTTTTTGCGATGAGCACACAGGAGGCTGAGGCTGCGCTGACGGGGATCATTTTAAAATACTGGAACAGCGTGCCGGATATGCTGGAAGCGGCCATGGCGTCGGAATTAAGGTGACCGAATATGGCGGTTTGAATTGCTACAGAGCAGCTGAAAAGCAGGGCGGAGACCATACAGGGCAGAGTGGTTTTCAAGTATGAACGCATCTGCGCTCCGTTGAAGCTGAAAAGCTCTCTAACGCGGAAAGGGGCAGGCCCGCGGCGCAGGGTAAACATGACTATCATGACAAGTTCCACGGCCCTGGCTACCAGAGTGCCTATGGCGGCGCCGCGAATACCCATCTCAGGCGCGCCAAAATGGCCGAAAATAAGTACGTAATTTATGCCCACGTTTACCACAAGAGCGACGCAGGAAGCACGGAAAGCTATTCCCACAGACTGCATGCTCCGAAGTCTCGCCAGAAGGATGTTCATTAGGATAAACGGTATATATGACCACCTCATAAGCTCCAGATACGCTACGCCCTGCTGAAGCACCGGCTGGGAGTCGGTAAAAATGCCCACTAAAGCCCTGGGGGATATAAATGCCGCCGCTGTCAGAAGGGAACCCGCCGCGGTCCCCAGGAGCATGGCCGCGCCGGTGTACTGCTGTATGCTGCGGGTATCGCCGCTGCCCCAGTGCCGGCTGGCAAGCACCACAAAGCCCTCAGCCACGCCGCCAATGGCAAACTGCTGCAATATGGCCTGTATCTGGTTCACTGCCGCCGCGCCGGACAGAGCGGACTGATCGTATGCGCCCAACATCACGTTGTCGGCGATATTGACGCTGTATGTTATAACATTCTGCAAAGTCAAAAGGAGCATCATACGGAAAAACTGCTTGAAGAAACTCCTGTCCCTGGAGAAAAATGTCGTCCCCGATGGGATCTCTAATCTCTGACGCCTGGACATTCCGTACCTCCTTATTCTTACAACTACAAAATATCAGCCGCCATTGGGTATCGCGCACAGATACCATATAAAAACGCGCTGACTGTGCCGCGGCTGGGACGGCGTCTCCGCGCCGTAAGAGCGGGAGGACAAAGCCGATATCAATATAATTATAAAGGCGTCAGGGCCTTTAACTTTATGATAAAACACCCGCTTTTTTATAATTATCCGCTCAAAAAACGCTGATAATGATAAATATACGCATTATACAGGCCTTAATGTTTTCAGAAAGTTCATTACCTGATGTTACAACTGTGATAAAATCCTAACAAAATGATTTAAAAATGAAGGGACAGGGAAATATGAATGAAGTAAAAACACCGAAAAAGCCCCTGATTTATTACTACGGCATCGTGCTTCTTATACTGCTCCTTTTCAATCTTCTGGTAATGCCGGCGATACGTCAGGGCCAGATAGTTGAGGTTGACTACGGGACATTTATATCTGAAGTTGAAAGCGGAAACGTATCTGAGGCTCAGTTAGAGGAGAGCGAGAACATAATATATTTTACCCAGTTGGACGACGATACGCTGTACAAAACAGCTATGGTGGGAGATCAGGACCTGACGGTGCGGCTGCTGGATGCAGGAGTTAAGTTTTACGGTACAGAGATACAGCAGGAGTCCTCCTGGTTCACGGTAATACTCTCCTGGCTTATACCAA
>CALWYO010000029.1 GCA_944385785.1 uncultured Oscillospiraceae bacterium
GCTCCTAACTCCCCAGGTTCCGTGGCTAAAGCCGAGCTCTATGCAAAGCTCTTCTTCCAGCCTTATTACGGAGCTCCCCTTGAGGACTGCATTCCCTGGTTGGCTAAGAGCTACGAGATAATTGACGATTACACCATTGATATAGAAATCTACGACTACATATACGACAGTAAGGGCAACCATATAACTGCCGACGACATTATCTGGAGCGGCCAGACAGCCCTTGAGATAGGCCAGAACGTTGACTACGGTAACGTGGCCTCTGCCGAAAAGATTGATGATTATACCGTTCGTTATACCATGACTAACAAGGCTCCTAACGTATTCCCACTGGTGTTCTGCAACCAGACATTCTGTATTGTTGACCAGGAGTGGTATGAGGGCGCCTCTGATGAAGAACGCAGCACCAATCCCGCTACAACCTCTGCCTACACTGTAAAAGAGTTCGTATCCGGCTCCCGTGCAGTTATTGAGGCAAATGACAACTATTGGCAGACTGATGAGTCTCTCAACGAGGGCATCTATCCTGTTTACAGGAACGTCAAAACCATAACCTATACCTCAATAACTGAGGCGTCCATGCGCGTCATCGCCCTCCAGAACGGCGAGGTTGATATAGCTCAGGTGAGCGCCACAGACCTTGGTAACTTCTATGATCTTGCGTCCGGCACCAACCTGGACGGATGGACCTGCCTCGTGGCCCAGCCCACGGCCTTCAACTGCATCTTCCCCAACATGAGCGAAGATAACGTAGTGGGACAGAATCTGGACCTCCGTAAGGCTATATTCCACGCTCTTGACGCCGAGTCCATTATGATGGCCGCCGGATTTGACGAGTCAACAGCTGTCCTTGCAAACGCCTTTGGCGCACCATCCTATCTTGGCTATCAGGATGAGTGGAATGATCAGGATTACTGGGTATATGATCCTAATCTGGCAAGCGAGTATCTGGCCTCCGCAGGGTATGAGTCCGGCGAGTTGACACTGAGGCTTCTCACCTCTACCGGTCTTTACACCGACTCAGTCCGTTCAGTTATAATCTCTCAGCTCAACGCCATCGGCATAAATGTTGAGAGCGTCGCCGTTGAGCAGGCCCTGTTCTCCACTTATAAGAACGACAAGACCATCTGGGATCTTATGATGGACCTGAAGGGCGCCCAGAGCGGACATATCGCCTCTCTCTACGCCTACAACTTCGACGCTTCTAACTACGCAGAGGGCCAGGGCGGCGTTAACTTCTGGATTGATGACGGCATCTATGATCTGGTTGCCAAAGTCAACGATGATCCTTCCGATGAGAACATCCAGGAGATAGCGACGTATATAGACGACAACGCAGCTATCATGGGTCTCTACCTTTCAGGTAACCCACAGGTTGCTCAGGGCGGCATCACTGAGATTGGCTTCGCAGGAGCCACCCTCTATCCAGGCGGCTGCGTCTACGCTGATGACTATGTGTCAGCAGCTGACTAAGTTAAGTACTGCCTAAGTGAATACTTACAAGCGCGTCGGGAAATTCCCGGCGCGCTTTTGTTATTATTGCATATTCACATTCTCCAATCTATTTGTTACAATACTTTAAAATTTATTTTATATATTTTAGAACTGTTTAATTTCTAAATGCAATTATTTTAAATTTTGCATAATAGTATATTAATAATTCAAAATAATCGCTTATTTATATTTTAGTTTGAATTTGTAATTATCGGCAAATTGTACTAAATACTATATTTTTAATCCACAACTAATCATAAAAGATAAACAATTTCCTTCTAACACAAACTGCGATTTCAGAAAAAAGTAAAAAAATGATTATAATATTTATGATAATAAGTGTTGAGCATGTAAACGGATGAAATTAGAATAGTCAAGGATTTTTTCGACAGATTTTAATCTGCAGAAAATAATCAATTCATTTTTTGAAAGGAGTGAAATCAGCATACCGATAGCGGACGGTACGTATTTCCGCTAATATTTCTTAGCAAACACAGGAGTTATAAAATGAAAAATCTGAAGAGAGTATTAGTATTAGTATTATCACTGATCATGGTGTTCTCTCTGGCTGCCTGCTCTGGCGGCTCTGATAATGGCACCAATGATAACGGAGATGCCTCTAATGAAGGCACCAACAATGAAGGCAACACCAATAATGGAAACGAAGAGGGCAACAATTCTGGAGCTGGCTCTGAGCTCGCTACTCAGGAGTTTGTAACTCAGGCAGGTCAGAATCAGGATGGTCAGGTGGACAATGTCGTAATAGCTATGTCCTCCACCTCCGTTAACGTTGGACCTTTTGCTCCTAACTCCCCTGGCTCCGTTGGTAAGTCTGCTCTTTATGGCAAGCTTTTCTTCCAGCCATATTTTGGCGCTCCCATCGAGGAATGCATTCCCTGGCTGGCCAGCGGATATGAGCAGATCGATGATGTTACCTACAGGGTTACCCTTTATGACTATATAACTGACAGTAAGGGCAATCAAATCACTGCTGACGACGTTATCTGGAGCGGTCAGACCAGCATGGAGATCGGTCAGTTCGTGGACTACGGCGCTTATGTTGAGTCCGTTGAGAAGGAAGACGACTACACAATCGTATTCCATATGACAAGCAACGCTCCTAACCTTTTTGCAAGTATTGTTACCAGCATGAACTTCTGTATAGTTGACCAGGAATGGTATGAAAACGCCTCCGACGAAGAGCGCAGCACCGATCCTGCAACCACTTCCGCTTATACTGTTAAGGAGTTCGTATCAGGTTCCCGCGCTGTCCTTGAGGCTCGCGACGACTACTGGCAGACCGACGATGCCCTTAACGAAGGCGTCCTCCCTGCTTATCAGAACGTAAAGACTGTTACCTACACAGCCATCACCGAGGCTTCCATGCGTGTTATCGCCCTCCAGAACGGCGAGGTTGACGTTGCACCTATCAGCTCCACTGACCTGGGTAACTTCTATGACATCAACAGCGGCGAAAACCTTGATGGTTGGACAGTTCTCCGTCCAGCACCTACCTATGTTCAGGCTATATTCCCCAACATGAGCGATCAGTCCATTGTTGGCCAGAACCTGGATCTCCGTAAGGCTATATTCCACGCTCTTGACGCTGAGTCCATAATGATGGCTGCCGGTGAGAGCACAGCAACTTCCATCCTGTTGAACGCCTTTGCTAACCCCCGTTACCTTGGCTACCAGGAGGAGTGGGATCAGGAAGAGTATTGGCCATATGACCCGGCTCTCGCTTCCGAGTATCTGGCTTCCGCCGGCTATGAGCCAGGCGAAGTCACCATCACCCTGCTGACTTCCTCCGGACTCTACACTGACTCCGTCCGTTCAGTCATTATCTCCCAGCTCAACGCAGTGGGTATCAATGTTGAAAACCTCTCTGTTGAGCAGGCCCTGTTCTCCACATATAAGAACGACAAGACCATGTGGGATCTTATGATGGACCTTAAGTCCTCCACAACCGGCCACATTGCTGGTCTCTACAGCTACAACTTCGCAGCTGAGAACTATGCCGAGGGCCAGGGCGGCGTTAACTTCTGGATTGACGACGGCGTTTACGAGCTGGTAAAAAGGATAAACAACGATCCTTCCGACGCCAACATCCTTGAGATGGAGCAGTACCTCCGCGATAACGCTGCCATCCTTGGTCTCTACGGCAACTCCGTACTCAATGTCGCTCAGGACGGCATCGAAGAGCTGAGCCTTTACAGCGGCACTCAGATGGAGCCTGCAGCTTTCGTATTTGCTGACGACTATGTATCTGCAGCCGGCTAATTAGCGTAGATAACCTTTTGTTTAAAAGAGTGCACTGGTTTTCTCCAATGCACTCTTTTATTTTTCTTTGACATGCTGCCAGGTTTAATGAATCAAGTCATAGATACAGGTTCTATATTTACTATAGGGCATTTTGCCTGGCGGACACATCAGTCGCCGGCTGATACGTAATCATCTGAATATACATTTGCAGCAGGTTCAAGCGTCGAACCGGCAAAGCCTATCTCTGTTATCCCTCCTTGTGCAACATTTATAGTTGAGTTACCGTAGAGAGCATAAATTGCCGCGTTGTCCCTGAGATACTGCTCCATCTCCTGAATGTTCTCATCAGATGGGTCACTGTTAACCTTATCGATAAGATCATAGACGCCCTGATCATTCCAGAAGTTTACTCCTGCCTGTCCGTCAGAGTAGTTGGCTGGGTCAAAGTTGTAACTGTAGAGAGAAGCAATGTGGCCGGTTGTGGCCCCCTTCAGGTCCATCATAAGATCCCACATGGTTGAGTCGTTCTTATAAGTGGAGAAGAGCGCCTGCTCAACAGAGAGGTTTTCAACATTGATACCCACTGCGTTGAGCTGGGAGATGATGACCGAACGGACAGAGTCGGTATAGAGCGCCGATGAGCTCAGCAGAGTTATTGTCACCTCGCCTGGCTCATAGCCGGCAGCGGCCAAACACTCAGAGGCCATCTCTGGATCATAGGGCCAATACTCCTCGCTATCCCATTCAGACTGGTAGCCCTCATAAAATGGGTTTCCAAAAGCGTTCAAAAGAACCGCTGTAGTCTCGTCATATCCTGCTGCCATCATTATTGCTTCAGCGTCAAGAGCGTAGAATATGGCTTTTCTGAGTTCCAGGTTCTGCCCCACTATAGAAGTCTCACTCATATTGGGGAATATGGCCTGTACATATGTAGGAGCGGCAAGACAGGTTGTCCAACCCTCCAGGTCTTCTCCGGCTTCAACGTCATAGAAGTTCCCAAGGTCAGTGGCGCTGATAGGTGCAACGTCTACCTCACCGTTCTGAAGAGCGATAACACGCATTGAAGCCTCTGTGATAGCCGTATACGTTATAGTCTTAACGTTCTGATACGCTGGAAGAACCCCTTCGTTGAGGGTGTCATCTGTCTGCCAGTAGTCGTCTCTTGCCTCCAAAACTGCTCTGGAACCAGATACAAACTCCGCAACTGTATAGGCAGACGTCGTAGCGGGGTCAGTGCTTCTCTCCTCTTCTGATGCACTTTCATACCATTCCTGATCGACTATACAGAATTGGGCATTACATACAATGCTTACAAACAGGTTGGGTGCCGTGTTGGTCATATGGAAAATAATTGTGTAGTCATCTACTTTTTCTATGGACTCCACACCTGCACCATAATCAACAAACTGCCCCACCTCCATACTTGTCTGTGCGCTCCAGATAATATCATCGGCAGTTATGTGATTGCCTTTACTGTCGTAAATGTAATCGTAAAGTGTAACCTGATATGTAACATCATCTATTTGCTCATATCCACTGGCAAGCCATGGAATACAATCTTCAATAGGAGCTCCATAGTACGGCTGGTAAAAGAGTTTACCATAGAGCTCATATTTTCCTACAGATCCTGGGGAGCTCGGAGCAAAGGGGCCGACGTTAACAGACGTCGAGGACATGGCTATTACCACATTATCTACTTGTGTATCCATGTTAGCGCCGCTCTGAGTTATAAATTCCTGGCTTGTCAGATCGGCAGTTGTGTCGGAGTCTGAAGTACTGTCACTGGACGTGTCTGTAGTATCTGTACTGTCTGAAGTGTCCGTTTCATCTGTAGTATCAGTGCTATCGGTACCGCCATCAGTGCAGGCAGCAAGAGAAAAGACCATCACCAGACAGAAAAACAGTGCAAGAATCTTTTTGAGATTACTTTTTTTCATCTTATCATCTCCTACAAATTTAAAATCATTTTTCTCCCTGACCTCATTTTTTGCCGCTGTATAGCGGGAGAGTTGAAAAGCACCTCCTTTCAAAAATTTATCTCAAGAGTATCAGTATTAAAAAACTATAATATTTTTAACACTGGACCTATTGTAATTACAAACTGTTGTAATTCTCAACTATCAATTTTTTATATGAGCTATTAAAATTATAGATTTTTTCATTAAATAAACGCAGTAAAATTCTAATATTTACATAATTGCTCAACTTTTTAAGGTACATTTAAGGTAGCTATTAATTGTGCAAATAATATTTTTCAACTACACGCAGGAGAGAAATCAACAACAAATGGTTATCAGAATATAAAAAAATCAGTCAAAGCAAGAAATATATAATACGCTGCCCTTGCCAAAGAACAGGAGCCTGCAGCTTGTACCCAAACTGCAGGCTCCTGTTACGTTATATCAAATAGCCTCAACTTTTTTAAATAGTTTAGACTGCATTTTCTCTCTCAAAAGAAACATGAAAGAAGTTACTACTCAGCATCTACCGTCTCACGCTTCAGATATCTCTGTGTAAATGGACATGCCGCAAAGCACAATCCGCATAAATCCGTCTCAATGCCTGTGGCCTCGCTCATTCTCAAAATTTGCGTCTCTTTGCACTTCTCTCTTTTCAATATCTGCTCACGGCTTATTGCCGTATTTCACATCACTCCCGTTAATGCCCCAGATGGACAGCTCCTGACGCAAATTGTACAGCCACCGTACCGGCTCTCATTAATCGGCGTGCCCACAGGTAATGGCGCATCTGTAAGTAAATTTGACAGGCGTATGGCGCAACCGTGTTCCTTTGATATATACTTTATATATCAAAAGCCCCGACAGATCGTTTATGCTCTATCGGGGCATAAATTACCCGACAAATACTTTTATCTTTTCTCTCGTGTCAAAACAACTCCACCGATTGCTCCAATTAGAACAATCGGTGATAATCTGACAAACAGCCACTCCAATGCGTGAAAGCCTACTCCAATAACTGCAGTTTCGGATCTGCTGTAATCCCACCCCAGGTACGGACTGTTCATCACAAATAGAATCGCAAAATTAATTACTATCAACGCACACAATGAGATAAAACACCAATGAAATATCTTTCGTCTCGTTGTTTTCCTTTTGGCTAGTTGCTGGTTGATAACCCCCAGCTTTTCGGAAATAACTATTAAATCATCTATCTTTTGCTCATCAATTGTTTCTCCAAGCAAAATGCTTACAGGAGTCTCTAACACTTCTGATAGAGCAATCAACATATCGGAATCAGGGACAGACAATCCGGTTTCCCATTTAGAAATTGTTTGCCTTACCACATTCAGCTTGATAGCAAGTTCTTCTTGCGAAAGTCCTTTTGATTTTCTTATAGCTTTTATATTCTCATTTAGCATTATGGATAACCACCTTTTTCAGTCGTTGCCATTATTGTATTCAAAGCAATCCGTTGCTACAAGCAACGAATATTAACATTCAATCTGCTAATCGGAATTTGCACTCTAAGCAACCAGCAATTTATCTTTTTAAAAATGGGCAATCCCGATAAGGGACTGCCCATTTTTCTGTTCATTATTCAATTTTTGCCTCTGCACACTTTCCTGCACCAAATGATGTAAATTTGATGTAAAAGTGTACTTTTAGGGCTTTTCCGACTATGATTTTCACGGGCAAGCGGTACATCTTAGTAGAGCTTTGCGCCCGCAGGAATATGGTCGTCTACCATCAGAAGATGGAGCTTTTCGACCCCTTCCTCGTGATGTACGGCGGAAATCAGCATACCGCAGGAGTCAATACCCATCATCGGTCTTGGAGGCAGGTTTACGATTGCAATGCAGGTCTTACCCACAAGCTCCTCCGGTTCGTAATATGCATGAATACCGCTTAAAATCGTGCGTTCTGCGCCTGTACCATCGTCCAGCGTGAACTTGAGGAGCTTCTTGGACTTCGGCACCGCTTCGCAGGCAAGCACCTTGACTGCTCTGAAATCGGACTTAGAGAAAGTCTCAAAATCCACGAAATCCTTGAACAGTGGCTCGATCTCCACCTTAGAAAAATCAATCTTTTCCCGCTCTTTTTCCTGACCGGCTTCAGCCTCAACTCTTGCGCCGACAGCCTGATTATCCTTCTTTGCGTCAAGGGGTTTCATCGTCGGGAAGAGTATTACGTCCCTTATGGAATCGCTGTCAGTGAGCATCATAACACATCTGTCAATTCCAATACCCAGTCCTCCTGTGGGCGGCAAGCCGTATTCCAGGGCCATGATGAAATCTTCATCCATCATCTCCGTCTCATCGTCTCCGGCTTCCCTCAGTTCAACTTGTTTTTGGAACCTCTGCTTCTGATCTATTGGGTCGTTTAACTCTGAAAACGCATTTCCCATCTCACTGCGGCATATAAAAAGCTCGAATCGCTCAGTAAGACGCGGGTCTTTCGGCGATCTCTTTGCAAGCGGAGAGACATCCACTGGGTGCATCGTTATGAAAGTCGGCTGGACTATCTTCTCTTCGACTTTCTGGTCATAGCACTCATACAGGGCATGTCCCCAAGTGGGTTCTACCCCATCCATGTCGACTCCTGCCGCTTTTGCAGCTGCAACAGCCTCTTCATCGCTATCTATTGCCATGAAATCGATGCCCAGATATTGCTTTACAGCCTCGTGCATAGGCAGTCTCGCCCATCCTGGCGACAAATCAAGCTCCTCACCCTGCCATTTGATCTTATATGTGCCAAGTATATTCTTAGCGGCAGAAGATAGCAGCTCCTCAAACAGATCCATCATATCGTTGAAATCTGCATAAGCCTGGTAGAGTTCTACGGTAGTAAATTCGGGATTATGCTTTGTGTCCATTCCCTCGTTACGGAATACACGGCCAAGCTCATAAACCCGCTCCATTCCACCTACCACAAGCCGTTTTAAGTGGAGCTCTGTGGCTATACGCATGTACATATCGATGTCTAACGTGTTATGGTGAGTTATAAATGGACGCGCTGCGGCTCCGCCGGCCAGAGTATTGAGGACCGGCGTCTCAACTTCAATAAAGCCGCGCTCATCAAGAAATGACCTGACATGCTTTATAAACGCACTTCTAACCTCAAATGCGCGACGAACTTCCGGGTTCATTATCAGGTCCACATAGCGCTGACGGTACCTGGTCTCCTTATCAGTAAGACCATGGAATTTCTCCGGCAGCGGACGCAGGGATTTAGTCAGGAGCTTAACCTTCTCACAGTGGACTGACACCTCTCCCATTTTTGTCTTAAAGACATACCCTTCGGCGCCGATTATATCACCTATATCAAATTTTCGGAAGTCGGCAAAAGCCTCTGCCCCAACACTGTCAAGACGGACATATATCTGTATCCTGCCTTTTCCGTCCTGAAGATCAGCAAAAATAGCCTTTCCCATACCTCTTTTTGCCATTATACGGCCGGCGATAGATACAGTCTTATTCTCGTACTTATCGTAGTCCTCTTTAATCTCACTGGACCAGGCAGTGCGAGAAAATTTCGTCACTGTAAAAGGGTCGCGTCCCTCTTCCTGGAGGTTTCTCAGCTTATCTCGGCGTACCTGAAGTATCTCTGAAAGATCCTCCTGGGTAGCTCCCGCGCGCATCTCTTCTGCCATTTAATTTCCCTGCCTTACTTCTCTATATTGAGTATCTCATATCTGAGCGTACCTGCCGGCGCCTCTACATCAACAGTATCGCCTTTGGAATGGCCATAGAGGCCTTTACCGAATGGAGAATCGTCAGATATGCGCCCCTCCATTGGATTGGCTTCCTGGCTTCCCACCAGCTTATACTTCATTGTTTCTCCAGTCTCCAAATCTTTTACTGTTACTACGCTGCCTATTCCAACACTGTCAATGTCGTTACTCTCTTCGACGATAACGGCGTGCTCAATCAGGTCCTGCATTTCGGCAATTTTTGAATACAGCTTTCCCTGCTCAGTTTTCGCCTCATCGTATTCGCTGTTCTCAGAAAGGTCCCCAAAAGACCTCGCTTCCTTAATCTGTTCAGCTACTTCTTTCTCCCTAACCGTCTGCAAATAGAGAAGCTCTTCTTTTAGCTCCTCCAACCGCTGCGAACTCATTCTATATCTATTGGATTCAGCCATTTCAATCGCTCCTTTAGTTTATAGGTCAAAATATTATAGTGTTTTTCTTTCATATTGTCAAGTTTCTATCTTAGAAGTCCCTTTTCAAGGAAAGTAGTGATTGCCAACTCTGTCGGTTTCACCAAACGGCAGCCTCTAACCTGAGAACTGCCACAAGCAAAAGGCGAGTTGCCTCTTGCTTGTGGCTGTTTTGCGTTATCAGTCGATTTGCACACATTGTTATGTGCATTTTTGTAATATCAAACAAATTTGATTTGTTGTTGAGCAAAGGGCTAAAAAGCCGTTGATACAGTCTGAGCGCAAACACATCGTAGTTTACTTGGGAGAAACTCGTAAAAAGGCCACTCATGCTGGACACAAGGAATTGGATGCCGCAGAGGGTATAAGGAACATGGCTTCAAATGGCATTGAGAAAGGCAACTTCTCTTTTCGTCTGACCACCCATACAGAAGTGAACGGTGGGAAGCGGCGCGGCGGTGTTGTGCCAGAGAAAACAATGTTTCTGACAGACTGAAATGAGGTGGATTTGTTCACAGCCCTATAGTATAATTTTCTTAAAGCAACAGAGCGACAAATCGGGATTTTACAAAGGAATGTGATTGTATGAAAATCGCAAAAATCATTTTGTCTATAATAACAATGCTTTTCGCTGTATTAGGATTAGTGAAAATTCTTCCTTTTGACATAGCAAACCCGATTATGCTTGTATCACTTGCCACTCTTTTACTATTAAGAAGTGTAGAATATAAAAATAATCGAGATAAAAGTGGTTTTATTATGACCTGTTTAACCGC
>CALWYO010000030.1 GCA_944385785.1 uncultured Oscillospiraceae bacterium
GGTTATGGAACTTAGAAAAATGACCAGCAACGAGCGTATAAAGTTTATGGCGGAGCGCAGGGCGGCCGCAGGGGACCCACGTGGCGATAAGCTGGCATCTTATAGGGAGGAAAATAAAACTGCGAAAAAGGGTCAAATAGTTTTTGCCGGTTCATCACTGATGGAATGGTTCCCCATAAATCAGCTCCTTGCCGAGCACGGGGACGACACAATTATATATAATAGGGGAGTTGCCGGGTCTGTAACAGCGGAGTATTATAACTGGCTTGACTTCTGTGTTATAGATCTCCAACCCAGAAGAGTGTTTATCAATATCGGTACTAACGATATGAACGACCCAGAGCTGAGACTTGAGGACCTTATTTCCAGGTATGAGATGATAATTAATAAAATAGCTGATGAAGTACCTGGAGTGGAGATATATACAATGGCATATTATCCCGTTAATCCGGATGCAGCCTTTGAGGAAAATCGCCAGTCGTTAATTGAGGTCAGAAGTAACGAGAAAATACGGAAGGCTAACAGTCTTGTTGAAGATATGAGCCGTAAGATAGGTCTGAAATATATTGATATAAATGGTAAAATTACTGACAGCCAGGGAAAGATGAAAATGGAATACTGTATTGACGGGGTACACATTAACGAGGCTGGGTACAGAGTTATTTATGACGATATTATGAGTTATGTTAAGGAACCAGCGTGGAAATAATTTTCAATTTAGCTTCGACAATTTAATTATTTTGGTCAAGTGAGATTATTGGTTAGAGAATAATTGAATAGTGGAAAGAAACTTGAGGGAAACATATTTCTACGTTATTAGAAATTAAAAATAGGAGCGGTGAGGTTAAACTTCTCCGCTCCTATTTTTCTAATTATTGTAAACATTAAGACTGCTCACTGAGTGTGCGGCTCTCATATGATGAAATTTTCGGGATGAATCGTTTACATTAGGCGCGGCGCTATGTATCGCGCATAGAGAAGAAGGCTTTAGAAAAACTCAAAGTCCGCATTATGGGAGACAATGGCTTATAGTCGAGTAAATATAAACGCTGCATATAGGTAAAGAACACTATCTATATAAGCCAATTTAAGTACAAAAAATAGGGACTGGATGTGAATGCAACGTATCCAGTCCCTAAAAGTTTTATAACTACATGTTTTCGCTGACGAGAATTTCAATATTGGTATAATAGTTTTCCTTATCAGGAAAAATGTCCATCGCAATTTTATTAAATAGAATATCCAGAGGTTTGCTGCCCTGATAAAATGGCTGTTGGCATATGGTGGCAGTGATTACTCTGTTTTTTAACATAGGCTCTATTTGCGGAAAACGGTCATAGCAAAGGAACACCGGATGTTTTCTCCCCACTGTTTCAATAGCTTTACAGACACCAAGAGTGCCGGCTGAGGCCAGATAGATTGCATCGACAGGATCGTGGGAGGTTAACATTTCCGTTGCAATTGAGTAGCTGATGTAATCATCGTCATGATTTTCTTTGATATTTGATATAATGATACCAGAAGCGTGTTCGTTTAGATATGAGATAAAACCTTCTACACGCTCACTGTGACATAAAACACTGTGAGAGCCGAGAATTATACCAACTCTGGCTTTACCGCCTGTAGCAATCTCCATAATACGCCCAGCAGTTCTGCCCGATTTTTTATAATTGCTTCCTACATAGGCCAGTCTTCCTGAATCAGGGATATCGGTGTTTACAGTGACAACGGGTATATCGCAAAGCGTAAGGCTACGAAGTTTTTCTGCAGTGCTCTGAAAATTAAAACCACAAATAGCGAGTCCGTCAATCCCATTATTAACCAATTTGTCTATAAGCTCATCTTGATATTCAGGGGAAGAGTAGTCGCCGTACTCTATGGAGAGGGACACTCCGTATTCCTGAAGTTCTTGAGCTTTTTCCCGTATTCCTGATTCTAATTGCCCAAAAAATGGATTATCTCCCTGAGATAGAATAATATATCCCAGCTTTATTCCACGTTTTAGAGCGGCTAATGATTTAGCGGCCTTATTCGGAACGTAGTTAAGAGAGCTGGCAATACTGCGAATCCTATCAGCAGTTTCACGATTGACGTGACCTCGGTTATTTAATACGCGATCTACTGTCCCTCTGGATACTCCGGCAATTTCTGCAATTTGTTTAATAGTGACCATAAAAACCCTAAAAATAATCAGATTAATTTTTATGTTACTGATTATATACGTGCAGTACGCATATGTCAAATAAAGCAATCATGTGCTCGTACAATTTTTTAAAATACATTTACTATATGTTAATATCAACAAAAATCTTTAATATATTTATATATAACGATAAAAAATGAGATATTAAGCGTTTATTATTGACAAAAAAATATATATCAACTATCATTTTTATATAAGTGCTCGTGCACATATTGCAAATAAAGGGAGTGAGCTACGTATTATGGGCGAATATTTTAAAAATATACCTGAGATACGGTATGAGGGACCTGAAAGCAAGAACCCTATGTCATTTAAATTTTATGATCCAGAGAAAATCATATACGGTAAAAAGATGAAAGAACATCTTCCTTTTGCCATGGCATGGTGGCACAACCTGTGTGCTGCGGGAACAGATATGTTCGGTACAATAACTGCGGACAAGAGTTTTGGCGCAAGGTTGGGAACCATGGAACACGCAAAAGCCAAGGCCGAAGCGGCCATTGAGTTTATGCAGAAATTAGGAATCAGATATTACTGCTTTCACGATGTTGACTTAGTGCCTGAGGCTGCAGATATAAACGAGACCAACGACAGGTTGGATGAAATAAGCGATTATATTTTGAAAATAACAGATGGAACTGGTATCAAGTGCCTCTGGGGAACGGCAAACATGTTTGGCAATTCAAGATACATGAACGGTGCGGGATCTTCAAATTCTGCCGATGTATTTTGCTTTGCAGCAGCACAAGTGAAAAAAGCAATTGATTTAACAGTAAAATTTGGCGGCCGCGGATACGTTTTCTGGGGAGGCAGAGAGGGATACGAGACTCTTCTAAACACTGATGTTCAGTTTGAACAGGAGAATATTGCTGCACTTATGCACATGGCGGTGGATTATGGCCGTTCAATAGGATTTACTGGAGACTTTTACATTGAGCCTAAGCCGAAAGAACCAATGAAGCATCAGTATGATTTTGACGCGGCTACAACGATAGGTTTTCTAAGGCAATACGGGCTTGATAAGGATTTTAAGCTTAATATTGAGGCAAATCACGCTACTTTAGCAGGGCATACTTTCCAGCACGATCTGAGAATAGCAGCAATAAACGGCATGCTTGGCAGCGTAGATGCAAACCAGGGCGATTATCTCCTGGGGTGGGACACCGATGAATTTCCATATAATGTTTATGAGACAACAATGGCTATGTATGAAGTGCTGAAGGGAGGAGGGCTGACAGGCGGTTTTAATTTCGATGCCAAGAACAGGAGACCTAGTAACACATATGAGGATATGTTTTACGGCTATATCCTGGGAATGGACACATTTGCTTTAGGATTGATAAAAGCTGCCAGAATAATTGAAGATGGTAGAATAGAGAGTTTTATAAAAGAACGCTATTCCAGCTTTGAAACAGGTATAGGCAAACGCATCCGTCAGGGAAAAACTACGTTGCAGGAATTATCTGATTATGCTTTAAAACTCAAGTCCCCTGCTGATCCAGGCTCAGGAAGGCAGGAATACTTGGAAGGCGTAGTGAATGCTTTGCTCTTTGGTGGATGCTAAACGAAATGCAGGGGAATCATATGAGGTACACACTTGGTATTGACGTAGGAACGTCAGGCACAAAAACTCTGCTTACTGATGAAACTGGCAGAGTCGTCTCAGAAGAATTACGCGAATATAAGATGAGCCAGCCAAGGAATGGTTGGGCAGAACAGGATCCAAATGATTGGTGGGTGGCAACTGCAGACACGATTTCTTCTGTTTTATTGAAAAGCGGAGTATCTCCTGACGATATCTCAGGAATAGGGCTGTCTGGACAGATGCACGGTCTTGTTATGCTCTCTGATGCAGGTAATGTTATCCGGCCGGCAATACTCTGGTGCGATGGGAGAACAGGACGTGAGTGCCGAGAAATAACAGATATTATTGGCAGGGAGAGATTAATCTCCATAAGTGGAAATCCGGCTTTAGCGGGGTTCACTGCAGGCAAGATACTCTGGGTCAGAAAAAATGAACCGGAAAATTATGAAAAATGTAAAAAAATTATGCTGCCAAAAGACTACGTGAGATACAAACTCACTGGCGAATTTGCCACTGATGCTGGAGATGCCTCGGGTACTAACCTCCTGGATATTAAAACGAGAGATTGGAGTAGGTCAATACTTAACGATCTACAAATTGATAGGTCGCTTTTACCGCCTGTACTGGAGAGCTGCCAAATTGCTGGCAGAATAAACAGACAAGCCTCTGAGAGAACGGGACTTAGAGAAGGCACTCCTGTTGTGGCGGGATCTGGTGACAACATGGCATCCGCCGTAGGAACTGGAGTAGTAAAGGCTGGAGTAGCTTTTACAACAATAGGGACTTCGGGAGTCGTGTATGCACAGTCCGACAATCCAAGGATAGATAGCAGAGGAAGGGTGCACACTTTCTGCTCTGCTGTTTCTGGAGAATATGCCTTGATGGGATGTACACTGTCTGCTGGGCAAAGTCTGAAATGGTTTAAAAATGAGTTTTGTGCGGAAGAGAGCGCCTGGGCTCAAAATAATGGACTAGGCATTTATAAGGTACTAGATGAAATAGCGGAAAAAGTGCCAGTTGGAGCAGGAGGCGTAATCTTTTTGCCTTATCTTATGGGAGAGAGAAGCCCTGTGCTGGATGAAGAAAGCAGAGGTGTATTCTTTGGAATTTCTGCTGTGCATACCAAAGCTCATCTGTTGAGATCTGTTATGGAAGGAGTTGCATTTTCGCAAAGGGCCTGCTTTGAAATACTCTGCGAGAACGGTATTGCTCCTAAAGAGATGCTCATATGTGGAGGCGGCGGTACAAGTCATCTGTGGAGACAGATGCTGGCTGATAATTACTGTATGCCGGTGAGAACACTAAAGAATAACCAGGGAGGAGCGATTGGAGCGGCAATTATGGCCGCTGTTGGAACAGGTATTTTTGAAACACTTGAAGATGCCTGCGGTACTTTTTTAGAGTATGGAGAGC
The DNA here is from genome assembly GCA_944385785.1 of uncultured Oscillospiraceae bacterium. Taxonomy (GTDB): domain Bacteria; phylum Bacillota; class Clostridia; order Oscillospirales; family Oscillospiraceae; genus RUG626. Next base: position 5,202 of record CALWYO010000030.1, read on the forward strand.
AGCAATATCCGGATGCTGTGGCAGCGGCGAAGTATGAGAAGATATACAGTATATATGATATGCTGTATCCAGAGTTGTCAAAAGCTTTTCACGCCATGGCTGAGCTGCGACTCGAGGGTATAGTGTGAAGCAGGAACAAATAGGCTATTATCTGAGTATTGCTATGAAAGGACGATTAGTATGATAATCTATGTAAACGCAAGGGCTTCAAAAGATGGTAATGGCAGCATAGAGATGCCGTTCAGACATATTAATGACGCTGCAAAAGTAGCAAAAGCCGGTGATCAAGTTCTGGTGGCACCTGGGGTGTATAGAGAGTATGTTGACCCCCAATATGGTGGAACTGAAGACGCTCCGATTGTGTATAAAAGTCAGGAACCTCTTGGAGCCATAATTACAGGTGCTGAAGAGGTGAAATCCTGGAAGCGGTATCAGGATAGTGTATGGGTATGCAGAGTTAATAACGGGGTGTTTGGCAATTATAACCCTTATACAACTATTGTTGGAGGCGATTGGTATTTCGCCCCTACAGTACGACACACAGGCGCTGTATATCTCAATGGAAGGCAGTTATATGAAGCGGAAACGCTTGAAGAGTGCATCAAAGGAGAAGTGTACACTCCTTCATGGGAGCCTGGATACTCCATATATAAATGGTATACACAGCAGGAAGATGGTGAGACAGTCATTTATGCCAACTTCCAGGGATATGATCCAAACAAAGAAAATGTCGAAATAAACGTACGGCGCAACTGCTTTATGCCTTCAAAAACCGGTGTTGATTATATTACTGTAAGCGGTTTCAATATTAACAAGGCGGCTACTACTTGGGCGCCTCCGGCCGCTTATCAGGACGGTATGATCGGTCCGCACTGGTCGAAGGGATGGATAATCGAAGATTGCGATATAAGCAATAGCAAATGCTGCGGTATTTCCCTTGGAAAGTACTATGATCCTGAAAATGACCACTATTTTACGCGGAAGCATGTAAAGAGCCCTACTCAGATGGAGCGGGACGCAGTTTGCCGAGGGCAGTATCATGGTTGGCTTAAAGAGAAGGTCGGCAGCCATATAGTTCGTCGTTGCAATATCCACCATTGCGAACAGACGGGCATAGTGGGACGTATGGGATGCGTGTTTAGCATAATAGAGGACAACCATATCCATCATATAAACAACATGCAGCAATTGGGCGGCGCTGAGATAGCTGGTATCAAATTCCATGCGGCAATAGATGTTATATTCCGCCGTAATCATATACATAACTGTACAATGGGCATATGGTGCGATTGGCAGGCGCAGGGTACGCGCATAACGCAAAACTTCCTCCATGACAATTACCCGCCGGAAACTGCGGAGAAACTTCAGGGCGGAATGATGAGTCAGGACATATTTGTAGAAGTGAGCCATGGCCCTACGCTTATCGACAATAATATTTTGATGTCCAAAGCCTCCGTCCGTATTGCCACACAGGGTATTGCATTAGTGCATAATCTTATTCTCGGGGCGTTCACAGCTGTTGGAGGCGGCACAGACTCGCTTGTGGATGGTGTAAACCAGCCCAGGTATACGCCATATCATATCCGGCATAGAACTGAGGTGGCTGGATTTATGACGATTCTCCACGGTGATAACAGGTTTTATAATAATATCTTTGTACAGAAGTGGCCTGCGGAAGATGGAGCTTCAATTGAGGATATGGGGTTCAACATGAAAGATAATCAAGTTGTAGGCACCAGTGTCTTTAACGGGTATCCTGTTTATGATAAATGGATTGAACAATTTGAAATGGATAAGCCAGCAAATATGCGTAAGCTCCAAAAAGCCCACTTTTCACATCTTCCTATCTGGTCATGCGGAAATGCCTATTTTAACGGTGCTGTGGCGTATGAACACGATGAGCATAATCTTGTGGAAGACAGCGCTCAAGTGACAGTGGAGTACGAGGAGAGGGACGGCAGGTATTATCTGAAAACAAACCTTTACGATTTCCTGGGCGAGTTTAAAGACGGCATAGTAGACAGCGATGTTCTGGGATATGCCTTCGAACCGGAGGAGAGATTCGAGTCGCCGGACGGTAGCACCATAGTGTTCAACAGCGACTATTTCGGAGATCACCGAAGCGTTGAAACTCTACCAGGGCCTTTTGCCAACGCCTGTGAGCTTGAAAGGCCGCTCTGGTAAATTTTTAAATAAGATAACAGCGCAAGAAAGAAAGGCCGGGGTTTACCCAGCCTTTCTTCTTGTTATGCCATTATGCTACTTGGTGCGATGTGGTGATTTCTCTGCTGTCTTAGTGATTCACGTAAGTTAAAACATGGTAAATGCAATTATGGGCGTCCACCTGTGAGAAGGTCATAAGTGAGCCCGCAGAAGGCTTTCACGCCGTTGCATAAGAAGCTCTCAGGAAAATCAAAATCCTTTGTGTGAAAACCGCCGGAGCAAGGTGCGAGAGTATTGAAGAAGAGACCCTTGCCGCCATGAGAACGCACACGGTTAACCATATAGGCGAAGTCTTCGCTGCCGCCGGCTTTGGAGGACAGGGGAGCGACACTCAGTCCCAGCTTTTCACGGCATATCTTTTCACAGTAGCTCAGCATATCAGGTGAGCTCTCCAGCGACTCGGTTGCTCCCATAAGCTTGATTTCACAGCTACACCCGTGCATATTTCCGGCAGATTCGGCGATCCGCCTGGTATAGTCCTCCATATAGGCGTTTAACGCTGTTGTTTCACCGCGTACCTCGACTTCAAGCTTTGCACTGTCGCATATCACATTTCTGCCTGAGCCGGCGTGCAGTGTGCCTACATTTATGTATGTCCCGCCCTGACCATTTCGGGGAATTGACTGGAGGTTTAGAACTACCGTGGCAGCTGACAACATGGCGTTCCTGCCTTTCTCAGGTGCTGTGCCGGCGTGAGCGGCTCTTCCCTTATAGAAGATATCAATCTTTGTGCTGGCTAGTGTTGCGCCGGATGTAAGGCCGATCTGGTAGTTACCTTGGGACTCATTCATATGATTGCCGATTACATAGTCCACGTCATCAAGATGCCCGTGCTCAACAATGGACCTTGCACCACGGACACCCTCCTCAGCTGGCTGAAAAATAAGCTTGACTTTGCCGTGAAGGTGTTTTTTTAGGTTTATTAATATTTCGGCAACACCCAAACCAATAGCCGTATGGCCATCATGGCCGCATGCATGCATTACGCCGTTATTGACGGAAGAGAATCCTTCGGCGCATGGCAGATGACCTGTGCCATGTTCCTCTGAAAGACCCAGCGCGTCTATATCAAACCGTAGGGCAACGGTGGGGCCGTCGCCGCAGTCGAGAAGTCCGATAACTCCCGTGTAGCCGCACCTTGCCTGCTGTGCGAAGGGCTGTACCGCACCTTGGGCTATAGCGCGTTTATATTCGGCTTCAAGCTGTTCTTCGGAGGGGAGGCCCATTCTCGCAGAGCCAAGGCAGACGTCAGGACCTGTCAGCACTTGATATCCAAGTTCTGTGAGTCTGCCGGCTATGAGCGAACTTGTGCGTATCTCACACCATCCCCGTTCTGCGTATTTATGCAGATCTCTACGCGTTTTACAAAGTTGCTGCAACATCGAGTCAGCCTGATATACGATATACTCATATGCATTATTCACTATAATAGCTCCTTAAACTTACATTGTATGAACAACAAAATTTACTTATAAAATAATATCTCTTTTTTGCGTTTCCGGCAATACATAAATTAGATTAACAGATTAATTATTGTATCTAAAGTGTTTTGCAGAAAGCACACATTTTTAAAATAAGGCCTTGACATATCTTCATATTTTAAGTATAATAATTCCTGCCTCTTATGGCGGCGTAGCTCAGTTGGCTAGAGCACGCGGTTCATACCCGCGGTGTCACCGGTTCAAATCCAGTCGCCGCTACCATGACCTTACAGGGCATAACCCCTGTAAGGTCACAAATAAGTTTTGGCCCGTTGGTCAAGTGGTTAAGACACCGCCCTTTCACGGCGGTAACATGGGTTCAAATCCCGTACGGGTCACCACATTATCCCCAAAGTTTTTTGGGGATAAATTGCACGGAGGCTTAGCTCAGCAGGTTAGAGCGCCTGCTTCACACGCAGGAGGTCACTGGTTCGAGTCCAGCAGTCTCCACCATCGAATCCCCCAGAACTGCAGTGGTTCAAGGGGGGTTCTTTTTATATTTTACTGCTGTTTTCCTTAATATGGCAGTGGCGTCAACGACACAGGAGGAGCGTAATGCCAGTGTGAGTATGACGTGGAAACAATAGCAGAAAAATAAAAGGGGTGTAAGTTTTCTTACATCCCTTTTACTTTAAAAACGGTATCAACCAACAGACACTATTTTACCATCTCAAGCGCGTTATTAACGATATTATCCGCACAGAGTCCATACATTTTAAGCAACTCTGATGCAGGCCCAGAGCATCCGAAAATATCGTTGACACCAATCCGTCTAACAGGCGTAGGTAATTTTTCTGAGAGCAGAGAGCACACTGCTTCTCCAAGACCACCAATAATGCTGTGTTCTTCACATGTGATAATACGACCGCACTTTTTTGCCGCTTCCAAGACAATACTATCATCTAACGGCTTTATTGTGGGCATATTAATTACACAGGCAGAAATACCTTTTTCGGATAACATCTGTCCAGCTTTAATAGCCTCAGCTGTCATAAGTCCCGTAGCGATTATGGCGACATCGGAGCCATCAATTATAATTTCACCTTTACCAATTTCAAAGGAATATTGATTTATATTGTGGAAAACAGGCACTGGCGAACGGCCCAAACGCATGTAAACGGGACCCTTGTATTCATAGGCGGCTCTGACCATAGCTTTTGCTTCAATGTCATCAGAAGGACACATCACCACCATACCTGGAATAGCACGCATGAGGGCAAAGTCCTCGCAGCACTGATGGGAAGCTCCATCTTCTCCTACAGATATACCTGCATGACTGGCTCCAATTTTTACATTAAGATGAGGATAACCTATAGAATTACGGACCTGTTCAAAGGCACGCCCAGCTGCGAACATGGCAAATGAGGAAACAAATGGAACAAGCCCCATTGAGGCTGCGCCGGCTGCAGCAGCCATCATATTAGCTTCTGCAATACCACAGTCAAAATGTCTGTCGGGAAAAGCTTTTTGAAATATTGAAGTTTTTGTAGAACCAGCCAGATCAGCGTCAAAGACCACCAGATCAGTGTGTTCAGCGCCTAACTGGGCAAGAGTTTCACCGTAACTGTCTCTGGTTGCTATTGCCTTTATGTCTGCCATTTTACATCGCCTCCAATTCTGATAGTTTTGCTTTAAGCTCATCCATTGCCTGCTCATATTCCTTATCATTTGGCCCTTTTCCATGCCAGGAAGCCTGATTCTCCATATAGCTGACGCCTTTGCCCTTGATTGTGTCCATAATTATTGCAAATGGAACACCTTTAGTTGCACGCGCTTCATTTAAGGCGGATTCAATTTGCTCAAAATTGTGGCCGTCAATCTCTCTGACGGCAAAACCAAAAGCGCGCAACTTATCTGGAATCGGATATGGACTCATAACATCGGCAATATTCCCATCGATTTGGAGTTTGTTGTTATCAATGGCTATGCAGAAATTGTCAAGTTTATAATGATGGGCGAACATAAAGGCTTCCCATACTTCGCCTTCTTGTATTTCACCATCACCCAACAGCGCGTAAATACGGCAATCTTTATGCATGTACTTTGCGGCAAGGGCCATTCCTGAGGCGGCTGAAACACCTTGCCCAAGAGACCCAGTGGACATATCAACACCAGGAGTTTCATTCATATTGGGATGCCCCTGGAGATAACTGCCTGTATGACGGAGTGTACGAAGATCTTTAACAGGGAAAAATCCCCTATGTGCGAGGACCGCATACAGAGCTGGTGCAGCATGCCCCTTTGAAAGAACAAATCGGTCTCTATCAGACCATGCAGGGTTATTTGGATCGATATTAAGCTCTTTAAAATACAAATAGGTCAGGAAGTCAGCAGCAGAAAGACTACCGCCGGGGTGACCTGAGCTGGCGGAATAGGTGCTCTCTATAATGCCGATACGTACCTTGCATGCAGTGATTAAAAGCTGCTTTTTTTCTTCTAAAGTCATAATCCGCTCCTTTTAATTACCTTTTATTACATTATAGTACATAAACTTTACAATTAAAATAAGACTACTACAACAATACAACACCAGGGCTTCCATGTCAAGATGTGATGTTTATATTGATATATAGCAAAAAAACTGTATATGTGCTATGATTTTATTGCTAAAATTCTCAAGTCTGATAATTATACGTCTATTGAAAGTGGTGCTATATATGGTGAAAATGTTAGAGGAATATGTACCTTTTTGGAGAGAACTGTCTCCAACATTAAAAGAGCTCCTTTGTTCGGAAACTGCGGAGAGACTTGTTAGAGCAGGGACAGTACTTCATGGTGGTAAGGAGAATTGCACTGGTCTGCTTATAGTGACTTCTGGCCGCATAAGAGCATACACAGTATCTGAGGAGGGTAAGGAACTTACACTTTACAGGCTCTACGATAGGGATATCTGTCTATTTTCTGCGTCATGCGTCTTTAGCAATGTGAGCTTTGACATATTTGTAGAAGCTGAACAGGATACGCGTCTTTTGCATATACCTTCTGAAATATATAGAAGAGTGATGGAAAGTTCTGCACCGGCAGCTGTATATACTAATAAATTGATGTCTGAACGATTTTCCGATGTTATGTGGCTCCTTGACCAAGTTATGAACAAACGGCTTGATACAAGGCTGGCTGCGCTGCTTTTAGAAGAAAGGGATAATTGCGGTTCTGATACATTGAATATTACGCATGAGAAGCTGGGCAACCATTTGGGAAGTGTGCGTGAAGTTATTACCAGGATGTTGCGCCACTTTCAAGATGATGGACTGGTTCTTTTAAAACGGGGAAGCATAGAACTTGTGGATATACATCGGCTTGAGGAGCTGGCGGCTGCGAGTCAAAGATAAAATTGGTATGTGGATGGATTAAGACTTATCAATTTTACCAAAGCAGGTTTGGACAGATTTCCAAAGTACATTTATAAAGATTTTTGATATAGACGTAGCAAACCTTTG
>CALWYO010000031.1 GCA_944385785.1 uncultured Oscillospiraceae bacterium
CGGGGCAGAGCCCCGCAAAGCCTCCAGGGCCTGCCCTGGTAACACCAGCGGGGGCATGCCCCGTAAACTGCCCCCGTAGCGTTAATAAAATGTGCCGGTGGCACATTTTTAGCTGCGGCCCTGGCGGGTTTATCCGCCAGGGGGGAACTTATTAAGTCGCGGCTGGCGGTCTTTCCCGCCGCTTTTTAAAGCGGCGATTATTTAATCCCTCTCTCTATCCTGTTCCAGGATCTTGCCGGTTGAGGCCTCTATTTTATACTCGTATTCATATCCATCGGAGTAAAACTCCACCTCATAGGTTAAAACGCCGTCGTCCCAATCCAATTCCGATTTATCTACATTTACCTGTTCCCTGGTAAGTCCGGCATTCTCCAGCGCGATGTCCAAAGCCTGCTGGGAGGTTATCTGGCTATCCTGCGGAAGCTGAGACGTGTCCTCTGGAGGTATCCACCCATCGGAGTCCTCTGCGCTGTAATTTACAATCTCGCCTGTAGATGCGTCTATCTCGTACTCGTACTCATAGCCGCCGGCGTAGAATTCAACATCGTAGACCATACGTCCATCCTCATGGTCAAACTCAACTTCAACGCCGCTTACATCCTCCTGGGCAAACCCCGCGTGAGCATAGGCCGCCTGAGCCGCGGCGTCAGAACCTATATACGCCTTATCGCTGGCCTGACCTGTGGAGGACACGCCGTCTGTAGTGATGGACGGATTGCTTATAAGCAGCGCCAACTCGTTAATGGACATTGCCGCCAGCTCGTCAACAGTGTATGTGACTGAGCCCGCTAATATCTCCTCTATCAAAGCGGCTTTGCCCTGGGATATGCCATACTGGCTGGAGATATCCGACAGGTTCTGATCCGCAGTAACCGTCTGGCTCAGAACTGCTCCGCCGGAACTGGTGACAGAGAGGAGACTCTCTATCTCCGTAGATATACGCTGCTGCAGGTCGGCGGCTGCCGCCGGATCGTCATTGGACACCGTGACAAGCACCGAATTTGCAAGGTCGCTTATATAACCGTTTGTAAGCATGGAGCCAATAAGCGCATTCACCGCCACGTCAAGATCTGTACCTCGGAGGTCCATTCCGTCAATTATCGTCTCTCCATCGGCATTAAGAGCGGTAACCGAAACAACCCTCTCACGGCTGTTCAGAGCCAGTTCTATACTGGGATTTACGTCCAGCCCCACCAGCGAATCAACACGGTTATATGAAAGATATCGGGTAAAGCCGAATATACCCACCGCCAGTACCAGCGCGGCGGCTAACGTGGCAAAATACCGGCTAAACCGGCCCTTTTTCCTGTTGCGCGCGGAGTCAATATCTATAATCTTTTCCTCTGGACTCTCCTGTACCGGCAATTCCAAAAGGAGCTGATTTAGGATATCGGGGGCAGCAGAGTCCACAGCTTCTTTAAAGCGCCGTTCTATATCACGATCTGTCATATGCTCCCCTCCTCTATAATGCGTCTGAGTTTGGCCAAAGCCCTTCTGTATTTAGTACGTACAGTGGCGCCGTTCATGCCCATCATCGAGGCAATCTCCCCGTGTCCAAAGCCGGACACCGCGTGGAGCGTCACAATCTGGAGTTCTTCCGGAGGCAGCTCCTTCAAAGCCTGAGATAACAAGTGTCTGTCCTCCGGCGACAATCCCGGGTCGTCGGCAAGGAACATCATTGCCTCCTGGGCCGTAGTATCGGACACACGGCCCTGCTCTCGAAGCCTCATAAGGGCAAGATTTTTAGTTATGGTAAGTATCCAGGCCATCGGCTTACCGGAACTTTTATATCCCGGCGCCGCCGTCCATATCCGCAGGTATGCGTCATGGGATATATCCTCCGCCTCGGTGCGGCTACGCACCAGCGACAGGGCAAATCCAAATACATCAGAACGGGTACGCTCGTACAGGGTGGAAAATGCCTCCCTGCTTCCGCGGGCCACAAGAGCCAGCAGGCCGTCTATCTCATGAGACCTCTCTCTGCCGGACTCATCTCCCGCCTCAACTGTCAACAATAACATCTCGTCACCTCTGCTGTATATATAATGCCTGAGAAATGCAAAATGTTTCACCAGAGCGAAAAAACTTTTTCTTAGATCTTTATTTTGTATCTTATTAACCTGCGTTTGCAAAAATTGCCCGCCGGCTCCTTTTCCGGACGCCGGCGGGCGGAAAACACATCTTGTTACATGGACAGGTCTATATCCCTGCGCTCTATTTCGCCCATGAGCTTGCCGGCAAAATCGTCAAAGCTCATAACACCCTTATCTCCGCCGGAACGCGCTCTGACTGAGACCGTGCCGTCTGCGGCCTCCTTGTCGCCCACTACCAGCATATAAGGTATCTTCATAGACTGGGCCTCGCGGATCTTGTAGCCTATTTTCTCATTGCGAAGGTCTGTCTCTACTCGCACGCCCATTGCCTCCAGCTTCTCAGCTACAGACACCGCATAGTCGTTAGCCCTGTCTGTTATGGGCATAACCTTTACCTGTACAGGGGTAAGCCAGGTTGGGAAGGCTCCGGCAAAGTGCTCCGTTATGACGCCGATAAACCGCTCGATGGAGCCAAGAAGGGCCCTGTGTATCATAACCGGTCTGTGCTTTGCTCCGTCCTCGCCAACGTACTCCAGTTCAAAACGCTCAGGCATCTGGAAGTCCAGCTGAATTGTTCCGCACTGCCAGGTACGTCCCAGTGAATCCGCCAGATGGAAGTCCAGCTTCGGACCATAGAAAGCCCCGTCTCCTTCGTTTATGGCAAACTCCTTGCCCATCTCTGTAATGGCCTCCTGGAGAGTCTTCTCGGCAAAATGCCAGACCTCCTCGTCGCCCATATGGTCCTCGGGCATAGTGGACAGCTCAATCTTATAGCTGAGGCCAAATGTCGAATATATCTCGTCAAAAAGCCGCACAACATTCTTAATCTCGTCCTTCATCTGGTCGGGTGTCATGAATATATGCGCGTCATCCTGGGTAAAGCAACGGACCCTGAAAAGGCCGTGGAGCGCGCCGGACAGCTCGTGGCGGTGCACGATTCCCAGTTCGGCCATTCTCAACGGCAGATCGCGGTATGAATGCGGCTCATTTTTGTAAACCAGCATACCACCGGGGCAGTTCATGGGCTTTACAGCATAATCCTCTCCGTCTATAACGGTGGTGTACATATTGTCTTTGTAGTGATCCCAATGTCCGGATCTGTGCCACAGTTCCTGATTGAGTATGATGGGGGTTGAAATCTCCACATACCCGTATCGCTTATGGCACTCCCTCCAGTACTCAAGAAGGGTGTTTTTCAGCACCATGCCCTTTGGCAGGAAGAACGGGAAGCCCGGTCCCTCCTCGGCCATCATAAACAATCCCAGCTCTCGGCCCAGCTTCCGGTGATCCCTGCGCTTTGCCTCCTCAATCCTCTCAAGATACGCGTCCAGCTCCTCCTTTTTGGGGAAAGCAATACCGTATATACGCTGGAGCGTCTCCCTGTTGGAGTCTCCCCGCCAATAGGCCGCGTTGCAGGACAGCAGCTTCAGGGCGTTGGCCTTTATGCGGCCGGTGGAGTCCAGATGCGGTCCGGCGCACAGGTCTGTAAACTCACCCTGGCGGTAGAAAGATATGTGGGCATCCTCAGGCAGGTCGTTTATAAGCTCAACCTTAAAAGGCTCATCCGCCATAAGTTTCAAAGCCTCGTCCCTGGGCAGCTCAAAACGCTCCAATTTCAGCTTCTCCTTTATTATCTTTCGCATCTCATCCTCTATCTTCTCGAGATGCTCAGGAGTGAAAGCAAAGGGCGCGTACAGGTCGTAGTACCACCCCTCGTCAATGGCGGGGCCTATTGCCAGCTTTACCTCAGGCCACAGGCGCTTTACCGCCTGTGCCATCACATGTGAGCATGTGTGCCAGTATGTTTTTTTGTATTCGGGATTTTCAAAGGTGTACTTGTTGTCTTCCATAGCTTCCTCCAACAAAAAGCACCCCTGGAAAATTCCAGGGGTGCAAATAATTCACACGGTTCCACCCTGAGTTTAACTCAAGTACGCTTTATCGGGCGCACCGGACACAGCTCCAGGAGCGGTGACACATCCCTCTCCCCTCGGGCCAGCTCTCAGCCGCGGCTGCGCCTCTCTTTACTGGGAGACTTGGGATGAGGTTTCCCTTCATCGCCGGTCAATGTGCATTGTATCACCGAACATAATGGCTGTCAACGGTTTTTAAAGGTAACATAAATTTATATTCATCTTCAAAATTTTGTCCACAGCTCCAACACTCAAACATTTTTCCATTTTCCGTCGTTACTCTGTCATGTTGAATGCAACGATTAGAGCGCATCAAAAGTACCCTCTGCGGACAGAAAGTCCGCAGAGGGTACTCATCATTTTAATAATATGCCGCAGGGCAATTAAAACTCGATAAGCTCGTACTCCCTGGAACCGTAGCCCAAATCAGCAGCGGCCTCAATAGTGTGGATACCGTTGCGGCTGTTTACCCGCTCCATAAAGTGCTCACGGCCCGGATCGTCGGAGTTGATAACCAGGTCCATGCAGGCCTGATCTATGGCTACAGGGTCAAGGGAGGCAAGTATACCTATATCTTTCATACATGGATCCTCTGCCACCATGCAGCAGTCGCAGTCCACAGAGAGGTTCTTCATAACATTTATAAACGCAATATTGCTTTTAAAATGCTCCACAACACTCATAGCCGCGTCGGCCATAGCTTCAGGGAACGCAGTACTGTCGGCATGCTGCTTCCATGTCTCGTAGCGGTCGTCAGTTTTGCCTGCGGAGTGTATAAGTGCCTTGCCTGCTCTGGAGGCGCAGCCTATTGAAAGCTGTTTTAAAGCTCCGCCGTATCCGCCCATCGGGTGTCCTTTGAAGTGGGCCAGCACAAGCATGGAATCGTAGTTTACTATATTCTTACCCAGGTGGTTCTCATGGAGCACCTTTCCATTGGGTATGGGCCAGACGATATCCGGTCCCTCAGCATCCATCAGGTCCACGTCAAAATATTTTGTCCAGCCGTGCTCCTCCAGGAGTTTCAGGTGGGACTCGGTGTTGTCCCTTACTCCTCCCGAGGCGTCGCCATAGGCCGTATTGCACTCCACAAGCGTACCATGAACTGTCTCCACCATGGGCCGCCAAAATTCAGGGGTCAGGTAGTTCTGATTGCCTTTTTCGCCTGAGTGGACTTTCACAGCCACTTTTCCGGTAAGCTGTATTCCCAGCTTTTCATATGCCTCAACTACTTTTTCAGGTGTTATATCCCTTGTGAAGTAGACCTTTGACTTCATGCCTTTCTCCTCCCGTCAAGTTATCTTTTGAACTTTCAAATCAGTGCCGGCGGCAAATACCAGCCCGCGCCGCGAGACTCGGTTGCCGCCATTTAATATCTCCGCCTTTTGATTACAATTTATCACCGGCTGAAAGTCACGTCAATACAATCGGAAATTTTTTCGTTTTTTTTGATTATGTTTTCCAAAATATTTATGTGTTATTCCGCTATTGTAAACTCCCATTTGCAGGCGCAGCTTTCATCGGTTACATCAGGGTAGCAGCTCAGGCAGCGGCACTCTATCCTCTCGTCAATGGTCTTGGCAAAACCGCTGTACTCTATAATCCCTACGCTTTTACATGGATGATACGGCATTCCCTTTACTCGCCTTGCCGACTGCACCCGACATCTCTCCATAGTGTATATTAGAGCGTTATCCCGATATTCAAATGACGCCTGGTTCAGATTCCCATAGAAGCGCAGCCGCAGGGCCTTCTCCAAGCCATCAAGCCCTGGGTACTTTTCCAGCTTCAAAAAGGACTTTATGCGCCGCGCCTCAATAACAGTAAATCGCTCCCAGGCCCGCTCATCGTGGAACATGGCGGCGTCCATCCCGTCTGACTGCTCAATGGACTGGAACCACACCCCGTCCAGGGCCAGCCAGTTTTTAGAGTATATCTCTATAAGCTCTATCAGCTGTTCTTTGCTGAAGCTCTCTAAAAATTCCCGATTGTCCATCTACATCTCTCCCATAAGAAATTTAATTCCGTATATAAGCCCGTAAAACACAGGTTGGTGCAATATGTAGACTATCAGGGCGTGCCGGCCTATATCAGGCAAAACAGGACATGTAAAGGTGTAAAATTTGTTTGGAAGGCGCCTTTCCTTAATATATATCCCCGCCCATGTGCCCAGCAGAAAGACGAAGAACCATGGGAATATGGGGAAGTAGTCGGCGCTGTAAAAACCCGGATAGAGCCAGCCGAACATAAACAGGTACCTGGCGGCGCCGCCTATATCTGTGCGCGTCACAAGAAGCTGGCTTCCCAGAAGCAGAGCAGTGTACAGAAACGGCATAATTATCCTGGGGATTTTGTCAAGAGCTTTGCCCACAAGGCCGTAGAACAGCATGGAAAAGCCCAGCAGGTGCAAAACGCCAAAGCGAATGGGCTGATCAATAACCGGCAGGCTTGTCACCAGTGTAAACGCCATAGCGATGGCAAAGCACTTGGCGCCCCTTATCAGGTTGCTGTGGGAAAAACGGGAGGACACTCCCGACAGAAATATGAAAAGCCCTGCAAAGATATAGTGCAGGAAGTCAAAGACCGGGTTTGTGAAAAGCCAGGCCGGCGCACCGCACAGAAGCACCAGGTCCAGCAGGAAGTGGTGTATGACCATCAGCACCACAGCCAGTCCCCTCAGCGCGTCTATGCTGTCTATCCGCTTTTTATTAGGCGACTCCATTTATAACCTCCCATGAAAAGCGCGCCGCAGAAACACTGCGGCGCGCAAGTAAACGCACATAAAGTCTGCGCCCGCCTCAGACATTGAACCTGAAAAGGGTCACATCTCCATCGCGCATAACATAGTCTTTACCTTCAGAGCGTATAAGCCCCCGCTCTCTGGCCGCTGCCATCGAGCCGCAGGCCCTGAGATCGTCAAAGGCCACAATCTCTGCACGGATAAAGCCACGCTCAAAATCTGAATGTATCTTTCCCGCCGCCTGAGGCGCTTTCGTACCCTGTTTTATGGTCCAAGCGCGGCACTCGTCAGATCCGGCAGTCAGGAACGATATAAGCCCCAGAAGACTATAGGAGCACTTGATGAGCCTGTCAAGGCCGGACTCTGTAAGGCCCATATCCTGGAGAAACATATCCCTCTCCTCGGGAGGAAGTTCCGTAAGCTCCTGCTCAGTTTTTGCACATATTGGCAGCACCTGAGCTCCCTCACGCTCGGCTTTTTCACACACCACGTTATAATATTTATTTCCTTCCAGTTCGGATATGCCGGACTCGTCCATATTTGCGGCATATATGACAGGTTTCAACGACAGAAGGTCGCTGGTGGCTATAAGTTCCATATCCGACTCAGAGCCCTGGAAACTTCTGGCAGGTTGTCCACCGTCCAGATGCTGGCGCAGCGCCTCCATCACCTCAGCCTCGTGGCGAAACTTCTTGTCTCCGCTTTTAGCTGCCTTTTGAGCCTTTTCCAGCCTGCGCTGGACCATTTCAAGGTCAGCCATAATAAGCTCTAAATCTATTATTTCCATATCCCGCGCGGGGTCTGTGGAGCCCTCCACGTGTATCACATTCTCATCGTCAAAGCATCTGACCACATGGACAATGGCGTCAGTGCGGCGTATATTCTCCAAAAACTTGTTGCCAAGTCCCTCACCTTTGGACGCGCCTTTTACAAGTCCGGCTATATCCACAAACTCTATGACGGCAGGAGTATACTTTTTAGGGGAGTACATCTCCGCAAGAAAGTCAAGACGGCTATCTGGAACGGCCACCGTGCCAATGTTCGGCTCAATAGTGCAAAACGGGTAGTTAGCCGCTTCGGCTCCCGCGTTTGTTATGGCGTTAAAGAGGGTGGACTTGCCTACATTTGGAAGTCCCACGATTCCCAGCTTCAAAATTTTTCAGTCCTTTCGGCTTATAACTGACATATGATTATATAACATCCGCCGTTAAAAGGCAAATGTTATCTGTCTCAGGTAAGGGCCTCATAGAGCGCGTCGGCAAGGTCGCTGTAAGTGGACTCGGTGAATATGTCTGAAAACCCCGCCTGGGCCAGAGCCTCAGAGTAATAAAAACTCTCCGTATCCATGGCTGAGACAGCCAGATACCTGTCCGCTCCGGACTCAAAATCATCCTGGGCCAGGCTGAATATCTCAAGGGCGCCTATGGCTGAAACCGCGTAGCTTATATAGTAAAAAGGGCTTTCAAAATTGTGGTTTACATACATCCACTCGTACTCATATCCGTCATACGGCGCGTATCCGTACTGGTCATAGAGCTCTTTAAATATCTCAGTAACTGCCTCAACCGTCAGATCCTCCTGGGCATATACCCGCTGCAGGAACTCATCGTACATGGCCCCGTCTACAATCGAGAACACCATGGACAGAATAATACTGTCCGCCATGGCCTCCCCCAGCGCTGAGCCGAAAATATCGTCGTAGAAAAATGTAGCCAGCACCTCAAGTCCCTGGGACTGGAGCTCTGACAGGTCATAGTCCGACATGCCGAACACCAGGTCGCTCTCAGTGTAAAAATAGTTGGCAAAATGTCCGAACTCATGGAACATGTCGGTGTAGTCCCTGTATGTGTTGGTGGGGGCGTTAAAGATAAACGGCTCGTTATAGTAGTACAGCACGGTAGTAAATCCTGTGCTCACTTTGTCCTCACTGTAGCCTATATCATAGAGGCCGTGGCTGTACATATACTCATAAGCCTCATAGAGCTCTTCGGATATCTGTGGGAGCACAAATTCCAGCGCCGACAGCACAGCTCCCACAGAGTAGTCCAGATCTGCTGAGTACAGGATATCGGCCTGCTGCTGCACGGAGTGTCCGCATGACATCATCACAGGTACGATATAGTCCTTAACGCCCTGCCAGACCGCCTGCGAATCCTCGGGGGTGTAGTCTTTATAGTACACGCTTTCATAGGCGTAATCGGCGTAGCTGTCGTATCCCAGAAGCTGCGCGTCTCTCTGGCGCAGCTCCACAAGTTGGATGAAAATCTCCCCAATCGCATCGTAATCCGGCTCCGGCTGGGAAATAAGGCTGAAATACTGATTCACCAGATCGTTTTCACGGCTGTATATCTCGCGCCCCTCCTCTCCGGAGGACTCATACGCCACGAAATAATCAATAAGCGATTGGCTGTAGCTGGCCTCCAGCAGATCGGCGTTTTCCGATACGGCCACGGTGTGCATGGCGTCATAATACGAGCTGATGGCGTCATAATAGACGTCCAGCATATAGAGCGACTCCTGAGACGCATTCTGGTCAGTCACATCCGCCGTTGCTCTCAAATCCGCCAGCGTATACAGAGTATAGATATAATATAGCTGGTCGTACAGCTCATAGTCCGCGTTATAAAAATCCTCCTGGGTGCCGCCGTTTTCGGCCATATCATATATCGGCTCTAAGTACTCCTGAAACTGCTGGTAATCATAGTGGACATACTCCATATCACTGTAATTTACATCCCCATGCCAGGCGTCGCTGTAATATCCTTCTGCAGCTGGGGAGGAATCGGACACCTGTGTTTGGTCTCCCTTGCCCGCCTGCGTACCCGTTGTAAAATCAGCTTCGACGCCGCCAGTTCCGCAGGAGGCAAGCCCCAGTATCATGGCCAGCGCAACCAAAAGCGCCGGTAATTTTTTTGTCTTCATTTGTATCCCCCTGTGTTGGTGATATAAAAGATTATATTTTACCAGCCGTGTATTTGTCAATTGTCAGCCCATCAGGAGCCTTGTGAAAAAAGACGCTCCGACAAATCCCGCCAGATCAGCGCACAGGGCCGCCGGAATGGCATAGCGTGTCCTCTTTATACCCAGTGAGCCAAAATAAACTGACGCCGTATAGAATGTAGTCTCTGTCGAACCCAGCGTCACTGCGGCTGTTCTTCCCACAAGCGAGTCCGGACCGTAACGCGATATCAGCTCCGCCGCCACAGCCATTGCTCCGCTGCCGCTGAGGGGCCGGATAAACACAAGAGGGGCAGTCTCCTCAGGAATCCCCATGGCTGTTAGCAGAGGAGACAGAGCGTACACAAGAGCTTCCAACAGCCCAGACGCCCGTAGCATATGTATTGCCGTCAGCATTGCAACAAGGGACGGCAATATCTTGAAAGACGTACGTATTCCGCCTTTTGCGCCCTTAATAAACGCCGGCAGCACGTCCACTCCCCGAAGCTCCGCCATAAGCGCAGCAGCGCCTATAAGGCAAGGTATGACCCAGGCTGTAAAAGATGTCAATCCGGCCACCACCTTTTCAGCAGCGCCGTCGCGCCAATTCCCACAGTGACAGACAGTATGGACGTGAGCCACACTGCCGGCAATATGTCCAGAGGTGTGGCGCATCCGGCTGAGGCCCGCAAAGCGGCGACAGTCGTAGGTATAAGCTGAATAGACGCTGTGTTGATTACAACAAGCCGGCACATATCGTCAGTGGCCTTTCCCTTTCCGCCATCCATTAGAGAGATGGCCCGAAGTCCCAGCGGCGTGGCGGCGTTTCCAAGTCCCAGCATGTTGGCCGCCGCGTTTGCGCTTATGGCCTGGGTAAGTTCCGTATTACCCCTGCACGATGGAAAAAGCCGGCGTAGCAGCGGAGCCATAATGCGGGCAAGACCCTGCAGAGCTCCAGCCTGTTCCAAAAGCTCCATTATGCCGCACCATAGGCACATCACTCCCGCTATGCCAAATATTAGCTCTAAAGCGGCCCCCGCCCCCTCTATTGCCGCCGAGGAAATCTGCTCCATATTGCCGCTTATTCCGCCATATATAATAGAACAGACTATGATCCCGCACCAAACAATCGACATTATTTGACCACACTCCAACTTTTATGGGAATTAAATCACGGATTTTTTATCTGTTGTTATAAATTTATTTCACGTGACGAAATAATATTAATTTTGTTTGCGACAGATGTTGACATTTTTCCTGTTCGTGGTAAAATAAATAGTATTGGATAAAGGTAACATGGAATTATTATGGAGAATAAACAAATATTATAGGAGGTGCAGCAATGAAGGCAACAGGCATAGTCAGGAAAGTGGACGAATTAGGAAGGATAGTTATACCGATAGAATTGCGCCGTACCCTTGGTATAGAAGAAAAAGACTCCCTTGAGATTTATGTTAATGAAGACACGGTAATTCTCAAGAAATATGAACCGGCCTGCGTTTTCTGTGGGAAATCCAAAAATGTTACTCAGTTCCACGGCAAGAACATATGCGAAGACTGCATGGAGGAACTTCAAAAACAATAAAGAGCAATATTGTAAAAAGAACACCCTGACAAGATTACGTCTTACGGCGTATTCCGTCAGGGTGTTTTTATTTTAAAAAATGCCGGTTTTCTGTTCGCTCTTTACTATTCCAGTTCAAAAGCTCCCGTATAGAGCTGATAGTAAGTGCCGTGCTTTTCTATCAGTTCATCGTGGCTGCCCCGCTCTATTATCCTGCCGTGATCCAGCACCATAATAACGTCTGAATTCATAACTGTAGAGAGGCGGTGAGCTATGACAAATACCGTTCTGCCCTCCATCAGTTGATCCATGCCCTTTTGCACAAGGGCCTCAGTGCGGGTATCTATGGAGCTGGTGGCCTCGTCCAGTATCATAACAGGCGGATCGGCCACTGCCGCTCTGGCTATGGAGATAAGTTGCCTCTGCCCCTGAGACAGTCCGGAACCGTCTCCCTCCAGGACGGTGTTGTAACCCTGGGGCAGCATCATTATGAAATTGTGGGCGTTAGCCAGCTTTGCAGCGGCTATACACTCCTCGTCGGTGGCATTCTGATTTCCATATCGCAGGTTTTCCATAACCGTACCTGTGAAAAGGTTTACATCCTGCAGGACGATGCCCATTGAACGGCGCAAATCGGCTTTTTTAATCTTGTTGATATTTATACCGTCATAGCGTATCTTCCCGTCGGCTATATCATAAAACCTGTTTATCAGATTTGTGATTGTCGTCTTTCCGGCTCCCGTAGCTCCCACAAAAGCCACCTTCTGTCCGGGCTTTGCGTACAACGTGATATCGTGGAGTATCTCCTTGTCGGGGTTATAACTGAAGTCCACATGGTCAAGCACAATCTCGCCCTGAAGCCGCTGGAAGGTGACCGTGCCGTCCTGGTGGGGGTGTTTCCATGCCCATATGCCTGTGCGCCCTTTGGACTCGGTAAGGTTGCCGTCCTTGTCCTCCCTGGCGTTTACCAGAGTAACATATCCCTGGTCCTCTTCAGGTTCCTCGTCTATCAGTTTGAAAATACGGCTGGCTCCAGCCAGAGCCATTATGATTGAGTTGAACTGTGCCGAAATCTGTGATATCGGTCCGTTAAAGCTGCGTGACAATGTTAAGAAAGAGGCAATTGTACCCAGCGTCATAACATTAGTGCCGAAAATCGTCAGATTCGTAGCGCCGGATATGGCCAGCCATCCGCCCACTAAGGCGATCACCACGTACTGGCCATAGCCCATGGCGGCCATTATGGGCATCATGGAGTTGGCGTAACCGTTGGCGTTTGTAACCGCATCCCGCCAGGCGATATTTTTCTCCTGGAAGCCCTCTCTGGCCTTTTCTTCGTGGCAAAACACCTTGATAACTTTTTGTCCGTTGACCATCTCCTCAACGTACCCGTTGAGCTGGCCCAGAGTCTCCTGCTGACGCACAAAATAATAACCGCTTCGGCCGGTCAGGAATCTGACCACCTGCAGTATAAGCGCCACCGATGCCAGTACAATCAGTGTCAGATATACGCTCTGATACAGCATGGAGCAAAACACGGTGATTATGGTGCATCCGGAGTTTATAAGCTGCGGCAGGGACTGGTTAATCATCTGTCGAAGGGTATCTGTGTCGTTTGTATACCGGCTCATTATGTCCCCGTGAGCATGAGTGTCAAAGTAGCGTATCGGCAACCGCTGCATCTTTTCAAACATCTCGTCGCGGATAGCCTTCAGCGTCCCCTGGGCGATTGTGGCCATGGAGCGCATGTAAAGCCAGCTGGAGAGAACTCCCACAAGATATATACAGGCCATCATCGCCAGCGCCTTCAGCAGTCCCGTGAATACCGGATTCGGATCGCCTAAAAGGGGCGTAATATAGTCGTCTATCAGCGTACCCAGGAACATTGAGCCCGATACACTGGCCACAGAGCTGAGAAGGATACAAATTATAACCACCGCCATGGTCTTTTTATATCTCTTCATGTAGGAGAGTATCCGCTTTATAGTCTTGAAGTCAATTTTTCTGACCATTTTTCCATTTTTCTCACTCATCCTGGGCTCCTCCTTTCTGCTGCGACTCGTAAACTTCCCTGTAAATCGGACTTCTCTCCACCAGTTCCTGATGGCTTCCCACATCGGCTATTTTGCCATCGTCCAACACTATTATCTTGTCGGCATGCTGTACCGAAGATATCCTCTGCGCGATAATAATCTTTGTAGTGTCGGGTATGTAGCGGGAAAAGGACTGCTGTATAAACGCGTCCGTCTTTGTATCCACCGCAGAGGTAGAGTCGTCCAAAATGAGTATTTTCGGTTTTTTCAAAAGCGCCCTGGCTATACACAGCCTCTGCTTCTGTCCACCGGACACGTTGGTACCGCCCTGCTCAATATATGTGTCATAGCCGTCGGGCATTGCCTCGATAAACTCATCGGCACAGGCAAGGCGGCACGCCTCTTCTATCTCCTGATCGGTGGCGTTCTCATTGCCCCATCTGAGGTTCTCTTTTATAGTGCCGGAAAAAAGCTCGTTTTTCTGAAGCACCATGGCCACTGCATTGCGGAGCGTCTCCAGATCATACTTCCGCACATCAACGCCTCCGACGCTCACGCTTCCGCCCGTCACATCGTAAAGTCGCGGTATAAGCTGTACAAAGGAGCTCTTTGCTGAGCCCGTACCGCCGATTATTCCAACAGTCTCACCGGAGCGTATGGTTATGCAGGCGTCCTGTATTACTTTCTTGTCGGCCTTTGACGAATAGGCAAAATCCACATGGTCGTAGCAGATGGATCCATCTTTCACCTGTGTTACAGGACTATCCGGATTATGTATGTCGGCTTTCTCGTTAAGAAGCTCTGTTATACGCTCGGCTGAAGATCGGGCAATTGTTATCATGGAGAAAACCATGGAGAGCATCATAAGACTCATCAGGATCTGAGTCGCATAGGAGAAAAGGGAAGTGAGCTGCCCTGTAGTCAGCCCTGACGCCAGGTCGTTTCCGCTGGCGATAACTGCTTTCGCTCCAAGCCAGGATATAAGCACCATGCACGTATACATGCAAAACTGCATAAGCGGCGAGTTAAGCGCCATTATCCTCTCAGCCTTGGAGAAATCCTTATAGATGGTTTCAGAAATTTTCCCGAATTTTTTAACTTCGTAGTCCTGCTGGTTAAAGGATTTTACAACTCTCATACCCCGCACATTTTCCTGAACTACGTTGTTGAGTTTGTCGTATGTATTAAACACCCGTTTGAATATCGGATGTACTGTTCTGATAATAAAGTAGAGTCCTACCGCCATCACAGGAAGTATAACTAAAAACAGCACAGATATGTCTGGCGCTATTCCAAAAGCGACTATCATGGAAAATATGAGCATGGATGGAGAACGTATCGCTATACGGGTCAGCATCTGAAACGCCATCTGCACATTTGTCACATCAGTTGTCAGCCTTGTCACGATAGATGAAGTTGAAAATTTATCTATATTTGAAAATGCAAATGTCTGCACGTTATCGTACATATCCTGTCTCAGGTTTGAGGCAAATCCCGCCGAGGACTTCGCTCCAATTCTGGCGGAGAAAAAGCCGGTTATAAGCTGCATAATCGCAAAGCACACCAGCAGAGCTCCCAGCTTCAGAACCACGTTCAAATTGCCTTTCTCTATACCGTTGTCTATAAG
>CALWYO010000032.1 GCA_944385785.1 uncultured Oscillospiraceae bacterium
ATATTTCAAATCGTGCATATAGTGACCTTGAGAGTGGCAAATACTGTTTTCTGCAATATCATTATTGTTCTTTATAGTTATGTTCTAAGTCAGGAAAATGGTTCTATCCGGAAGCTGTAGAACACTACGCAACAACACCTGAGCGTATTGAAAAGAGTATCTATGAAATTCTCAACACTGTATGGGCAAAAAATCGCAAATTGCTGGAAACATTAGCTAATTGCCCGCTGAAGAGCAAGCCCACAGCATCAAGGTTTATAGCAATTTTAGCGTCAGTTTTTCACCATAGAATAGTGGCGTAGTAAGAGAGCCTTCACATCCCCGCTAATGCTAAGCGGGAATGTTCTTATTTAGAGGGTGCCGAATTTGATATATCAAATTCATTTTTAATGGCAGTAACTATATAAAGGCATGCAGGAGAGATGATTAACATTTTAAATAGATACAGAAGCGTTAAAAATGAATGTGACATAAAAGGTGTAGTAATTTAGAATTATCATATTCTCTGTGCTCTCCCAGGAGCTGTATTCTGCATGCATTAAAAACGATACCGTTAAGCAATGAAATTCCTGCTTATTGTGAAGTCAAAAAGAGCTGAAATAGCAAGACAATTTTGGACGATTTAATATTAGCTTTATACTTAACAGAAGCCTCAGAGCCGTTGAGGCTCTGAGGCTTCTACATGGTGACCCAGCGGAGAGTCGAACTCCGGACACCCTGCTTAAAAGGCAGGTGCTCTGCCTACTGAGCTACTGGGTCAATTGGCAGGGATGGCGGGACTCGAACCCACGAATGCAGGAGTCAAAGTCCTGTGCCTTACCACTTGGCGACATCCCTAAGTGATATTTATTTCACTATTGCACTGACGCCATCACTTGACGGCGCCAGTGCTATTAATGGGGTGGGTAATGGGACTCGAACCCACGACACCCGGAACCACAATCCGGTGCTCTAACCAACTGAGCTATACCCACCATATTTATTTTTGGCACGCCAAGAGGGACTCGAACCCCCGGCCTACTGCTTAGAAGGCAGTTGCTCTATCCAACTGAGCTATTGGCGCATATCTAACGCCTACTAACACGCAGCCCCCAGAGATCGAAGAGGCGTGACTCAAAATGGAGCGGGTGATGGGAATCGAACCCACGTCCCCAGCTTGGAAGGCTGGTGCACTAGCCGTTGTGCTACACCCGCATCAATGCGGCTTAAAGATAATAGCACATTTAACCCACTATTGTCAATATTATTTTTATCAATTATATTCAAACCTTATAACATTGTTAGTTTTGTGCGGATTATCAGACAGCAGGAAAAGGTAATTATGCACTGTAATTTTATTAAAAATTGAATCTGCCCGTCGTTTATCGACGGGCAGATTCATTATATTTAAATGTTATGAACGGACCCTTATAATACATTCAGCCGTTATGTCGCCAAGGGTTAACGTCAATGTGGCATCTCCAACACCTACTCCGGTCACGCTACCATCCTGGAGAACAACAAATACGTTTTCATCGCTGCTGGACCACTCAGGCGTTATGCCTAACGCCTGAAGATCAACATCTTCCGGAGAAGTGACATAGCTTATCGGTTCGGTTACACCAACAGATATGGATATATCAGTAGCGGCATTTCCGTACTGAGTATACAGTGTAACAGAGTTGATGGTTGCTTCGGGGACGGGATCCGTATCAGGCGTATTTTCATCAATAGTACCGTCAGGATTAGTTGTGTCGTCGCCATTTTGCTCAGGGTCAGAACCGGGAAGTTGAGTTACTCCTTCGTTAGAACTAATTCCGCCGTTATTTTCTGGGGGAGTGTTCTCATCAGCACTATTATCGTTTCCAGAGAGTGAGGTGACAAGAAGTACTACTACCGCGGCTATAAGTACTACAAGAAGCAATACGCCGATTATCAATTTCCAAGTGGAATTATCGGTGTCAGACACACGTTTGCCCTTTTTCCTGCGTCGTGCACCGCAATAAGGACATCTACTTCTTAACCCAGAGTACTTTCTATCACATCTGCTGCACTTAGTTTGAGGGATTAGTCCCACTATACGACCCTCCAATCTTAAAACAGTCCCATTTATGGACGTACAAATCATTTAAAATTACATAATATTCTACAACATACTTGCGCTTTCGTCAAGACGCATGCTAACTTACATGATTCCATTTTTTGATAGCCGGTGTATTGCCAAACATGATACGTTTATTTATAATTTTGAGAAGATAAAAAGAAACAGGTTTAAGCCGTGAGGTGATATTATGGTATGGAGCGACGGGATTAACAGGTGTGTATGGGCAAACCCCAAAAACGAACTTTATATAAAATATCACGATGATGAGTGGGGAGTACCGGTGTTTGACGATCACAAACTTTTCGAAATGCTGATTTTGGAGTCCTTTCAGGCGGGACTTTCCTGGGAGTGTGTACTGAATAAACGCGAGGCATTCCGCAGGGCTTTTGATGACTTTGACATCAATAAGGTACTGAATTACGACGAGGAGAAGCTGACCCAGCTTTCAGCAGATAAAGGAATAATTCGAAACAGGCGCAAGATTGAATCGTCGGTGATAAATGCCAGGGTGTTCCGCGATATAGCTAAGGAGTGGGGCAGCTTTTCAGAGTACCTGTGGCACTGGACATCAGGGCGTGTGGTGCACGAATACCACTTAACTACATCTCCGCTATCAGATGCGATTTCTGCCGACTTAAAAAAACGCGGGATGAAATTTACAGGTTCAATAATGGTGTATTCCTATCTGCAGGCGGTAGGAGTAATCGAATCCCACCAGGAGGAGTGCTATCTGCATGGTGCAGAAAACTGCCGCTAATTCTCAAGCGAGATTGTTTCCCAAATAGTAAGGACTCAACTAAAGGATGCGGCAACAATATGAAGAAAACCATCACATTGATTTTTGCACTGGCTTGTACAGCATACTCCTTATATGGAATGGTTTAGCGGAATTGAACCAAGTAACTATGGAATAACTTGAGCGTTACCGTATCTTTTATTAACAATTAATTTGTGGTTGATTTTTACTTGGGGAGATGATATACTCTGCTGGAATTACATATTTGTCTTTTTCCGCCGGGAAGTATTGAGCACTGATTCCGTGTCGTTAGGCCTTTGCAGATACGAAATTGGTGCTTATTTTTATAAGTTTTTAGAAATGCAGTGATTATTAAAAATATCAGAATAATACGCCATCCGCAGGGATGGAGCTTTTGTGTATTAGGCCTGCGTTGCACAGACGCAGGCCGATTTTTTATATTAAGGAGAAAAGAATATGTTGTTACTATTGAGCACCACTGTTACTGCCAGCTTTTTTGACAGCTTGAACCCATCTGCGATAGCACAGCAGATGTTACTCCAGGCTATGGTGAAAAACAAGAGACATATCTGGTTTTTTATCTGTGGCATAGGCTTGGCAAATTTAATTATGGGATTGGCCATCTATTTGGGGATTGCAGAATGGCTATCAAGAGTATTTAAAATAATTATAAATACTTACTCGATGCAGGTATATATACTGTCAATAATCTGCGGACTAATTGCAACATTTATAGGTATACGTCTTATTATTAAGATAAGGCAGAGAAATGTTGATGCAGAAGGAGAGATACAAGTGAGAAGACCTCCAGCTCAGTTATCTCCGGCATCACTGTTTATAATAGGTGCTGCTTTCTGCGTTGTAGAATTGACAAGTGCATTGCCATACTTTGGCTTTTTGGCAATGCTGGCCAGCTATCATCTGGCATTCCCGCTGGCAATAGCGTTCATATTAGTGTATACTTTGATATACGTATCACCTCTGGCTATACTCTATTTCGGGTATAATAAGTTGAAAGGCACGAAAACAATAGATAAACTGGAAAAAATGTTAAGTAAAGTGTCTTTATATATAGTTCCAGCGGCGATAACTATTGTGGGAGCTTTTATGATATACTATGGTATAGCGTCATTCGTTTGAAACTTCTATTTGGTATACGATAATATGACTGTCAAATGACTGAAAGACAGTTAAAAAATAGTAGAAATCATTGTTGTTTATTGAACAACTGTGATTTTCACTATTTTGGTATTTGAAAAGCCAATTTTACAAAAAAGTCGGATATTTTACACAAAAGACATATAAATTTGATGTACATGGGCCTAATATGTGGTATGATTAAAAACAGTATACATATATGTAGGCTTTTGGTAAAATATTATTGTCGGTTATGCGCCTATAAAAAGCCGATGAGGGGATTTGGTTTTGATATGAGTAATAAAAAAATACCGATATCTGATTTGGAGCAGAACCCAGCAAAAAAACCGGAGATATATGTGAACAGGGAGCTGTCCTGGCTTAAATTCAATGAGAGAGTCCTTGAAGAGTCGAAGGATGACAGGAATCCGCTGTTGGAAAGACTTAATTTTGCGGCTATCTTTCAGAGTAACCTTGACGAGTTTTTCATGGTTCGTGTTGGTACGCTTATGGACAGTCTTGAAGACGGAGTGACCGACGATAAGACGGGGATGACCAGCGCGCAGCAGATTGACAGCATTCTGGCGCGTACAAAGGATCTTCTTGCTGATAGGGATCTGTCATATAAGAGGATTATGCGTGAGCTGTCGGGCTTTGGAGTAGAATTGTGCCGTTTTGACAGTTTGCAGGATAAGACTCAGGCATACCTGGAGAAGTATTTTATGTCGGACGTTATGCCGATCTTATCTCCGCAGATAGTTGGGCGAAAGCAGCCGTTTCCTTTTTTAAGAAATAAGGAGATATATGCTGTAGCTCTCCTCCGCACCAAGAATGGTGGAAACAGTATGGGAATAGTACCGTGTGGAGATAATGCACTGCGGCGGCTTGTACCGTTGCAGGAGGAGGGCCTCAGATTTGTGCTTATGGAGGACTTAATCCTTCATTTCCTGCCGAAAATATTCGAGCACTATAAAATTGACAATACAGCCTTAATACGTATGGTGAGAAGCGCCGATATATCCATTGATGAATCTTCAGATGCTGATGATATGTCCGCTGAAGATTACAGAAAAAGCATGGAAAAACTTATATCCCGTAGGAAAAGATTAAATCCGGTGAAACTGGAATATAAGGGAAAGATGGATGCTGATATTGAAAGCAGGCTTTGCAAGTATCTGAACCTGTCGAAAAAGCATATTTTTGCCAGCAGTATACCGCTGGATCTGTCGTTTTCCGGATCCTTGAGAGATGTGCTCCGTGATAAAAACGAGCTCTTTTATCAGAGACGTGTACCCCAAAACTCGGTGAATGTTGACCTCTCCAAACCGATGATCTCTCAGATACGCCATCGGGATATATTGCTTGCGTATCCATACGAGAGCATAAGGCCGTTTCTGAGATTATTGCAGGAAGCAGGACAGGACCCAAAAGTCGTATCAATTAAAATGACTTTATACCGTGTGGCGGTAAACAGCAAGATAGTTGAGGCGCTTGTGGATGCTGTAGAGAACGGAAAAGAGGTTGTAGTACTGGTTGAACTCCGTGCCAGATTTGATGAAGAGAACAACATAGGCTGGTCAAGAGTACTGGAACAAGCCGGATGCCGCGTTATATACGGCCTTGACAGGATGAAAGTCCACTCAAAACTTACTCTTATTACTCGCGTCCATGGAGAACAAGTTGAGTATATAACACAGGTGGGCACGGGAAATTATAATGAGGATACGGTGAGACTTTATACGGACTTTTCCCTTATGACGGCATCCCATGAAATAGGTGCTGAAGCGGCCCGCGTGTTTAATTGCCTGTCTCTCGGGGAAGTAATCGAGGATACAAAAAACCTTTTGGTGGCTCCGGCATGTCTTAGGTCCAGAATAATCGAGATGATCGACGATGAGATAAACAGGGCGGCGTCCGGTCAGGAGGCGTATCTGGGGTTTAAATTAAACGGTCTTACAGATAAGGGAATTATTGATAAACTGATAGAAGCCTCTCAGAATGGGGTTCATGTGGATCTGCTTGTGCGCGGTATGTGCTGCCTGGTGGGTGGTATACCTGGAAAAACTGAAAATATACACGTTTACAGCATAGTAGGAAGATATTTGGAACATGACAGGATATATATTTTTGGTACGCAGGGAAGGAGAAGCGTATATATATCCTCTGCTGACTTTATGACCCGTAATACGATGAGAAGAGTGGAAGTCGCGGCTCCGCTATATGACGACGATATACGCCATAGGGTGGAACAGATGTTCTTTGATCAGCTTAGAGATAATGTGAAACTGCGTATGCAACGGGCTGATGGGAAGTACGTCTATAAAACAGATGGGGATGAACCATTCTGCTCTCAGGAGTATTTTATTGAGGAAGCATACAATGGCGCCTGGGCGGTGGCACCGGAGGAAAAAACAGCTGATAAGGTTGAGCCAGAGATGCCAGATAATGAAAAAGGAAATGAGCCGGTTGTCAATATTGTAGAAATAGACCAACCTGTGGAGAAAATTGAAGTTCAGATAAACGCCCAGGTCAAACCTGTCGAAGAGGAAGAGAGAGCAGATAAACAGGAGGAGACAGACATAGACAGTACGAAGACAGAACTGCGGCCGCAGGTAAGAGTAGTTCCGGGTAAAAGCTATTCCGGTGGTATCAGAGGTGTTCTGCGTCGTATTTTTGGAAAATAGGCTGGGAGCCTTATAGAAACAGCGTGTAAAAAATTATGGCGGCGTTTTAACTAAACGCCGCCATAATTTTTTATGACGATATAAAAAGCGATTACGACAAGTTAAATAATCACTCATCACCAAAACTGGTGCCCAACAATCTTGCTTCAGCAATGATGTCAGAGGAGGGATCAACTACTTTCAGTTTGCCGGCAATGTCCGAAAGAGGTACGGGCACAACACGTCTGTTTTTTATTGCCATCATGACGCCAAACTTGCCCTTGGAGATGCACAGCGCAGCTGCAGCGCCAAGACGAGAAGAGAGTATACGGTCATAAGAACATGGAGTTCCGCCGCGCTGCATATGGCCGGGAACTGTGACGCGGGCCTCTCTGCCTGTGGCTTCTTCAATCTGAGCGGCTATTTCGTACGATATGGAAGGGTATGATTTGAGCATCTCCTTGACTCTCTTTTTGTACTCCTTCTTCGAGAGTTTAGCGTCTTCAACTGTCTTTGCGCCTTCGGCGACAGCGATTATGGTAAAACCGTGTCCCTGGGCGGCACGCTGCTTGACTTTGCTTATAACTGACTCGATTTTATATGGTATCTCAGGAATGAGTATGATATCAGCGCCACCGGCAATTCCGGCGTTTAGTGTGAGCCAGCCGGCTTTGTGGCCCATAATTTCGACAATAAAGATTCTATTGTGAGAGGCGGCAGTAGTGTGTATGCAATCGATGACGTGGGTTGCAAGAGATACGGCGCTTTGAAAACCAAAAGTTATATCAGTGCCCCAAATGTCATTATCGATGGTTTTAGGGAGGCCAATTACATTTAACCCTTCTTCACTTAAAAGATTTGAGGTTTTTTGACTTCCATTTCCGCCTAACACAACAAGACAATCAAGCTTTAATTTACGATATGTGTCTTTCATGGCCTCGACTTTATCCAGGCCGTTGGCGTCGGGCATACGCATCAGTTTGAATGGCTGACGGCTTGAACCCAAAATTGTGCCGCCCTGGGTCAAAAGATTCGTAAAATCTGAAGGGGATAACTGCCTGTAGTTATTATACATTAGACCTTTATATCCATCAATAAATCCGTAAATCTCGACTTTATCACCATAGATGTTGTAAAGGGATTTACCGACTCCTCTTAATGTTGCGTTTAACGCCTGACAGTCGCCGCCGCTGGTTAATATGCCAACCCTAGTCATTTTTCTTAGCTCCCCTCAAAAAATTTTGTTGCCAAACCAATAAATCTGCTTTATCATAGTTTTCGGAATCGTTATCGCAGCCAATATTTATCGTATAAAGATGGCTTTTGAATATTATACCATATATGCCTTAAAATATAAATATTTTTTTGGATAATTTGCAATGTTATGGGAAGGGTATTGTGACAGTTTTGCAGCTTTAATGGTTTTATGAGAGCTGACATTTTGTTGGTGGGTGTTTAGATAAAAATGATATTGTGTCTGGGAGACAGTCTGACAAGAGGTACAGTAGGATTCACATATATTAAGTTTGTAAAAAAAGGTAAATGGAAAAATAAGGGCAAAAATGGTGACACCACATATGGCGCGTTAAATAGATTGAAAAAATACAGACAAAAAGACTGGTACAATTCGGTAGATGTTTGTATTGTTGAAATAGGCACTAATGATCTTTTGCAACCTTTTTTATGCCGAGTTTCATGGTTTTGGAAGGCTTTTTTAAAAAATAGGACTTGGAAACAGTGGGCTTTGGAGCCGCTAAAATATGAAACACTTATGAGGCAGATTTTAGACTGTCTTTCTGAGGATGGGAAGAAAGTAGTGCTTGTTGGATTACCAATGATTCAGTTGGATAAGTATCCTCTGGATAAACTCTACGAGAGAAATAAGATAATCAGACGATTGGCAGATGAGTATGGAGCCGGTTTTGTCGATATTCTGCGATTGGAAGAAATGCGTAGACCTGGATGCAACAGGGAGTATAAATGGGGGCAGACAGGTATTGTACGCGGAATAGATATTGTGCTTATGCTTATATTTCCGTTTTTAAAGAATCTTTTTTCCAGAGTGAGAAGGTTGGAACTTACTGTAGACGGAGTGCATTTTAATTCTTTTACAGCAAAACTTCTGGCAGAAAATCTGGAAAGTGAAGTTAAACGAGTACGGAGTGCTTAAAGTATGGATAAAAAAATATGTTATATATTTGGCGCAGGAGAATATGACGATATCAATTTTGAATTTGCAAATGGGAAAAATGGATTTATCATAGCCGCAGATGGTGGCTATAAATGGCTTGAGTCCAAAGGAATAAAACCAGGGCTCCTTGTGGGAGATATGGACTCCCTGGAGGTTGTCCCAGAAAAAATTGAAACTGTGAAAATGGAGCCCGAAAAGGATGACACAGATATGGCGATCGCCATAAGTGAGGGACTTAAACGCGGATATGATTGCTTCTATATATTTGGCGGACTGGGAGGACGGCTTGATCACACCATAGGCAATATTCAGCAGATAATCAGGTTATCACGAATGGGAATTCAGGCATTTTTAATAAGTCAGAGGTTCAGCGCCACAGCCATACATAATGGAGAGGCAGTTTTTCCACATGGATATACAGGGTACCTATCTGTTTTTGCATATGGAGGTATGGCGACAGGCGTGTGCGAAGAGGGATTAAAATATTTGTTGGATGATGCCTCGCTGTACGACGATGTGCCCCTGGGAGTTAGCAATGAATTTACCGGCAGCGGTGCGAGAGTAAGTGTGGAATCGGGGACACTTCTAATTATATGGCAACAGAATTTAGACAAGAACTTACCGGAATTGCGGTGGTATAAATAATTTTCATAATACACTTACGGAGGAAAAGATGAATATTAAGGGAGCAGTATTTGACATGGACGGCACTTTGCTGGATTCCATGCAGCTGTGGGATACAATGGGGTCCGGTTTTTTGCTTAGAAGAGGTATTACGCCTGAAGAGGATATAGATAAGAAGTATAAATCAATGAGCATTGTTGAAGCGGCGGAGTATTATCGGGACAATTATGGGCTCACAGAGACTGTGGACCAGATCAGGAGCCAGATAAACAGCTATGTTGAGGACGGATACCGCAATAAAGTTACGGCAAAAAAAGGAGTCGTAGAATTTTTAAACAGGTTAAAGCAGCAGGGAGTAAAAATGGCTGTAGCCACAAGCACAGACAGATATCTGGTTGAAATCGCTCTTAAACAGAGCGGTATAAGGGATTTCTTCCAGGATATACTTACATGTACAGAATACGGGTGCGATAAAAATACGCCCTATATTTACCTGAAGGCGTTTGAGCTTTTAGGTGTTAAGAAGGACGAAGCGGTGGTGTTTGAAGATGCACCGCATGCAATCCGTGCTGCAAAAAGCGGCGGCCTTACAGTAGTGGGAGTGGCGGATAGTTCATATACTGCTGAACGACAAAAACTTATAGAAATATGCGATGTATTTATAGACTCGTATGATGAACTTCTGAATGACGGATTTTCAATTGATGGGAAAAAGAACTGAACTGTAAAGTAAAAGGCAGCTAAAATAGCTGCCTTTTACTGATTCTTAATTAGACTGTTAGCGCCGTCCGCCAAAACCTCCGCCGGAGCGTCCGCCTCCGCCGCGGAAACTGCTTCTGCCAGAGCGTCCGCCGAAACCGCCGCCTGAACGTCCGCCAAAGCCGCGTCCGCTGGGCCGAAAACCTCTGCCTCCTCCGCCGCCACGAGGGGGACGGGGGCCGCGGGGAGGTCTTGGGCCCCTTGGCCTGTGGTGTGGACCATGCCAAAGATACCAGAAGTGATATCTTGGAATTGGTATACCCATACCGCGATAGTAAACTCGATAACGGGCCCTGTCCATCAACACAATGATCAAGAATATGAATAGTATGACTATTATATAGATGTTCCTGAGTATAAAGTACATAATTCTTGTTCCAAGAGATGGACCATCTGCAGCAGGCGGTGGAGCGTACGAACCATCAATGCCTGAAGATGCGGGGCCAAATTCATCTTCGTACCAGTTGAAAAGAGCATTGGATAAGTTCGTTACTGCCTCATCATAGTTCCCAGCGTCAAAATCATCCCAGAAATATCTATTGAGATAATCATTTTTTGTGCTGTCTGGAAAAACAGACTCTATTTCAGATCCGACAGTAATACCGCCCCGCTTTTCCTGAGTTGATGCAACGAGAAGAATACCGTTTCCAGATATTTGCCAGTCATTAAAGAGCTGCACAGCGTACTCATCGGCGTACACATCGCCAAAATAGTCTATCAGAACTATGATCAGCTGGGCGTCATATGAATTTTCCAAAATAGAGTTCATATTTATGATACTCTCGATTGTCGAACGGGAAAGAACGCCGGATTCATCGGTTACATAAAAATCACTGCTGGGCTCAAGGGCAAATACCGTTGATGCAGCGGAAAATAAAAGAACCAAAGCCAGAAGACAAGAAAATAATTTTTTCGTCATGTATTCCCTCCAAAGCTCTCCGGTGCGTCAATAGAAAATATACTTGCAATGATATCTGCAGGAAACCTCTGGAAAACCTCCGTTATAAAGTTCTGAACAGAACTGTTATATGGATTGCGTCCAATGGCCTCACGAGACTGAATAAAAAGCTCAGAATATATTTCCACACTCTCTCCTTCGGAGTCAGTGAGGCTAAGGTCTGAGACAATACTCATAAAACTATCGAATGCGGAAGAGAGGGTGTGATAAGCGGCATATTTATCGCCTATGCTGTTTGCGCCCAAAAGATCTTCCCTTGCTGTTCTCATTCTGTCAGTGACATCTGTCAGTTCGGCATGATTTGTACCGATTGTTATAAGGCCGAGAGCAGCGCGGGAAGCATCTGAGAGGTATGAAGCGATACTACCTGAAGTATAATCGCCGTCCTCAATATAAACGCCGTTATAGAAGCCCTCCTCCACATTATTGGAAGCGCGCTTAAGACTTGCTCTTGCACCAAGAGGCGTGGATATAAGGACAACTGCGGCCAGTAGGGAGAAAGCAAAGACCCGGCTCTTTAAAATGTCAGGTATTTTCATCTTGCGATATTATTTATGTCCAGGAGCTTTTCCTTAAGTTCGCTTTCAATTTTACCGAGTTCCGTCTCTGCCTGGCGACGTTTCTGAGCGCCCTCAGCCTGAATTGTTCTTACTTCTTCAAGCGTTTCAATAAGGGACTGGTTGGTGGACTTAAGCGTTTCGATGTCTACGATTCCGCGCTCGGCCTCGCGTGCAATTTCTACAGATCCCATTTTCAATTTTTCGGCGTTCTTCTTGAGAAGCTCATTTGTCATATTGGTGACTTCTCTCTGAGCCTCCATGGCCTGCTGGGAATGATGAAGACCAAGAGCCAGAACCATTTGACTCTTCCACAGAGGGATTGTATTTACAAGAGAAGTTTGAATTTTTTCCACCATTAGGGTGTCATTGTTTTGTATAAGTCTGATTTGCGGAGACATCTGAACGGATATCATTCTTGTAAGTTCAAGGTCGTGAAGTTTCTTATCAAACCGACTTATCATATTAGCATAGTCGCTGGCGGCCTGCGCGTCTTCAGGAAGCCCAGATTCTTTGGCTTTGTTTTGAAGCTGGGGAAGCGTGACGGTTTCGCACTCTTGCAGTTTTTTCTTGCCGGCGAGTATATACATGGTGAGCTCTTTGTAATAAGCCTGATTCAGCTCGTACATTTTATCCAGAGTTGCCACATCTTTAAGGAGGACAACCTGATGTTTTTCAAGGGCTTCGGCTATCTTATCAACATTTTTTTCCGCCTTGTCGTACTGAGCTTTTATTGATGCTATCTGTTTTTCAATTTTCCGCTTGATTCCGAAAATTCCACGTTTCTCGTCTTCACCGTAGTCGAAATCTTTAAGTTCTACTACAAGATCAGAGAGCATGTCGCCGACTTCGCCCATATCCTTGGTTCGAACGCTGTCTAACGTGGCTCCTGAGAAATCAGCTATATTTTTTTGGGATGCGGCGCCATACTGAAGTATGGCGTTTGTGTCGGTTATATCAATTTTCTGGGAAAACTCTTCTACAGCCTTCATCTCTTCGGGGGAAAGTTGGCTCTGTTCGTGTTCGGTAGCGGTGACGACTGGGGTTTCTGCTTCCGTCTGAGCCGCTTCCTGGGCTGCTGCCTGCGTTGCAGCGGGAGTGGTGGGTGTTGCGTCAAATGTAAGGGTGGGGGTATAGCCGCCGTTTTGTTCAGACATAATATCCTTTCCTTTCGTATGGGTGTTTTACATCCAGATTATGACTTTATATAATTTACAGACTATCAGACTATATTGTTTTACAATTGTTACTGTTTAAAAATCTTTGCCAGACAGGCCTTCCCGTTTTAGCATGGCCTCAAGAACATCTATATCGGTTTCGATATCAAGGGCCTGATTTGCAAAGAGCGCGTCCAGCTGCTTTTCATAAGCGGCGATTGTTGTATCGAGAATTTCTTCAATGCGTCTCAATGTTCCGCTGATATTCTCGCCTTCAATCCCCTGGGCAGACATGCGATCATAGGCGTTAAGAAGTTTAAGCGTGGCGGGGAGAAAATATCCGGCAAACCTTTTGATTTTGGAATAGTCGCTGGGATCTTCATGTAGGTCGTCAAATATTCGCCCAGTGACATCGATGAGTTTATCTATTTTTTCCTGTATTTCTATGTCTGAAATTGTAGAACGCAGCCGCTTCATTTCGCTGATTGCCAGTTGACCTTCATTGTAGAGCACATCGATTTTGGCATCTCCAGTAGTAATTGGCTCTTCAGGAACCTCAACCGTTATTATTTTACCCGGGAACAACTTGGATAACAAGATGTACGATATTAAGCCTATAATAACGAGAAATATATAATGTGACGGCTTGTACAATGGAAAGAAAATACAGTATAGAAGCCAAATCACAGATGTTATATACACTGGTACAGGTGAACGCTTTTTTACTTGTTTCATTAACAGCTCCTCTGAAACACATGTATTTTTACATTATATTATGAGGATATTGTATTATTACGCGTCTTTAAAGTCAAGAATTTACTTTGCACTGGATAAACAGATTCCTGATTGACCTTATAGACGCAGTGGTATATAATTTTACCGGTGAAGATATGTACGCGGTGGAGCCGCCAAGAGAAAATATGGCTCAGGGCGGCTCCTATATAAAAGCAGGTCGGTATACCGTCCGCTACTTTAATTTTATGCCGCCGGACAAAGCGAGGTTCGCCAGAGGAAAGGAATGAGGCTGTTGATAAAGATAGCTCCGTCTATATTATCTGCTGATTTTGGATGTCTTGATAGAGAATTGAGGTCGGTGGAGACCGCGGACTATATCCATTTTGATGTAATGGATGGAGTATTTGTGCCGAATATCTCCTTTGGAATGCCGATTTTAAAGTGTGTACGTAAACTAACTAAACTCCCCTTGGATGTGCACCTTATGATTGAAAAACCTATAAGATATGTTTTGGAATTTGCCGATCTTGGTGCGGATATTATAACTGTCCACGCTGAATCAGATGAACAAAGAGAGATTTTAAAGGCGATTGAGGATGTAAAGAACGCAGGTAAGCGGTGCGGAATATCCATAAAACCAGCGACACCGGTATCGGTATTGGAGGAGTACCTTGAACTCGTAGACATGATACTTGTGATGACTGTAGAGCCCGGTTTTGGAGGTCAAAAATTTATTGCTGAGATGGCTGATAAAATCCGTTGTGTCAGAAAACTTGTTGATGAGAGAGGTCTGAAATGCGAGATTGAAGTGGACGGTGGAATCAACAGCCATACCGCTGAGATTTGTGTTGAATCTGGAGCGGATGTGCTTGTAGCCGGCAGTTCGGTATTCGGAGAAGAGTATAGAGATAGGGCGATTTTGGAGTTAAGGAGAAGCGGCTTATGAGTTTTTTTCCAGCTGCACTTGATAATCTGGTGGAGAAATTTGCTTCACTTCCGGGGATTGGATTCAAATCAGCACAGAGACTGGCATTTTATATATTGTCTCTGCCGGAAGGGGAGGCAAAAAATTTCGCGGACGCAATTTACAAAGCAAGAAGCAGTGTGAGGTTTTGCAAAATATGTCAGAATCTGACTGATTCTGATGAGTGTGCAATATGCCGCAGCCCCACAAGAGATGAAAAAATAGTCTGTGTTGTACAGAGTCCGAAAGATGTAGCGGCAATAGAGAGAACGCGGGAATATAATGGACGGTACCATGTGCTCCACGGCGTTATATCACCTATGAATCATGTTGGGCCAGATGATATAAGAGTACGAGAGTTGGTAGACCGTGTCGCTGCCGGTGGTATAGAGGAGATAATAATGGCGTTGAATCCTGACACTGAGGGAGAGACGACTTCAAAGTATATCTCCAGGCTTTTAAAACCCTTTGGAGTTAAAGTGACGAGACTTGCCCACGGCATACCTGCAGGAGCCAGCCTGGAATTTGTCGATGACGCCACTATAAGTCAGGCTATCGACGGCAGGCAGGAGATGTAACTCTTTGTGTATACTGCTGAAAATGCTTTTTTAAAAAAGTTATGCTGTAGTTTAAGCTGAAGATATGGTATCATTCAAATGTAAAAGATGACAGAAATATAGGGGGAACTTTATTATGAAAACTCGACTCAAGAAGATAACAGCTATCGCAATGGTGCTTGCCGCTATTGTAATATTGTCATCCTGCTCTTTTGGCGGGGCCAGTGAAAAAATGACGGCTTCAAGTGTTACGGAATTAGTACAGGGTAATCTGGACGAAATTTACCTGGGAGAGTTTGACGATGATTATCTCGATATGGTAGATATAACTCGAGACGAGGCGGAAGAAGTATACATAACAGGTCTTGAGGCTGAAGCAGAGCGTTTTGCCTCCTTTTTTGCAATTGAATATATGACTGATGACATAAAGGAGCAGATCGTAGACCTTCTCAAGGAAATATATTCTCATGCTTCATATACGGTGGAGGAAGCTAGTAAACTTGATGATACAACGTATGCTGTACGTGTTTTGCTGGAGCCGCTGGATATTTTCCAACTGGCGTATGATTCGTATGAGGAGGCGCTTGAGCCGCTGTATGAGAAATATGCCGGCGTAGATATTTCCGCTATGACGGAGGAGGAGTACCAGGTATATGACGCGGACTGGGCGCAGATTATGATTGACCTCTGCCGCGATAAGCTGCCTGACATGGGATATATGGATGAAAAGTCGATAGTCATACAGGTTATACAGGATGATGACGGACTCTGGACAATATCCCAGGACGACTTTTATACCTTTGATGAACAGGTCCTCTATTATCCCCAGTAAGGAAAAAGATTAATTATCATATAAAAGGCCGTGCCAAAAGCAATTTAGCTTTTGGCACGGCCTTTAAAAGTCTCCATTCCGCTAAAGCAGCAGTCATAGAAAAGAGCTTAAGGAAGTGTGTGTGTTTACATCAGTGGAGCGATAATTTTCATAATGGCTCCAGCAGCCCGGATATACCATTTTTCGTGACGCACATCCTCCATGGTGATATTGTGACTTTTCAGCTGGGTATATTGGAAATCTGATTTTATATCTTCTATTGCCCCAGAGCCGTATAAAAATGCCGCGCATTCAAAGTGGTGATAGAGGCTCCTGTAATCCAGATTAATAGTGCCCACAACGGCTTTTATATCATCAGAGAGAAACACTTTGGCGTGGATAAACCCAGGGGTATATTCATATATCTTTACACCGCTGGAGATAAGTTCTTTATAATGAGTTTTGGCTAAAATGAATGCGTATTTTTTATCTGGAATATGGGGAAGTATAATTCTTACGTCTATGCTTCGTTTAGCTGCAAAAGTGAGAGCAGTAACCAGTTCGTTGTCAAGTATAAGGTATGGCGACATAATATAGACGTAGTCTTTTGCCTGATTTATTATGTTTAGGTAAACCATTTCACCGACTTTTTCGCTGTCCATGGGGCTGTCGGCATAGGGAATTACATAGCCAGACGCAGGCTGGGAAATAACTTCAGGCGGAACAAGATACTGCTCATAAGAGCGGTGATATTCAGTGGCATTCCACATTTGCAAAAACATCAGTGTGAAACTTCGGACCGCATCTCCTTTAAGCATTATTGCCGTGTCTTTCCAATGTCCGAAGCGAACTTTTTCGTTAATATACTCGTCAGCGAGATTTATACCGCCAGTAAAAGCTGTATGCCCATCGATCACAACAATCTTTCTGTGATCTCTGTTATTGTAGTGGGTTGAAACAAATGGCCTTATGGGTGAAAAAACTTTACATTTGATCCCATATGATCTGAGGGTCTTCGGGTAACTGTAAGGCAAATTTGAAAAGGAACAGGTGCCGTCGTACATGAAACGGACTTCCACACCTTCTTTGACTTTACGCCTTAAAGTCTCCAGAACGCTTCCCCACATACGGCCTTCCGAGACAATAAAATACTCCATAAATATGAACTTTTCGGCTTTTTCAAGTTCTATAAGTAAATCTTCAAACTTTGCCTCGCCTAAAGGATAATACTTTACGCGCGTATTCGTATATGCCGAAAAGCTGCCGTTATTTTTCAGATATTTGGCAAGCCGATATATATCTCGGTTCTCTCGCTTAAGCTGGTCCATTAACTCTGTCTGTGGAGGAAAAAGCCTTGCTGTTTCCTGCTGTGTTCTAATTAATGAATGCTGCACAGCTCTGTGGCCAATATCCAATTTAATGAAAACGTACAAAAGGGAGCCAAAAACAGGCGACAGCGCGATGAGCACGCACCATGTGAGCTTTACGGTCGGATCGTGCTTTGTGTTCAGCATGTATATGAGCATTAAGAGAGTTACAACTGTAGAACCGCCGAAGTACAGGTGCATGCGCCTTCCAAGCCAATCTATACCCCAGACCATAAGACCGATCTGCAAAGCTAAAAGGAGGATTATTATTCCAGTTCGGCCGGTTATAATGTTGAGAAAACCTTTTTTGCCGCTCTTAATTATGTTGTTTAGCTGCTCATGTTCCTGCACGAATTGTTTTGGATTGGACATTTGACCCTCCGCCAGATAGTTTACCCCATTTCATTTTGCTTTGGCTAATAGATATATTATACAGCCTTCCAACAGGGATGTCCATATTTCGAATACAGGTGGAAGAAGAGAAAAACAATTGGCTTGGGCGCAGTCCGCCTTTTGGACTGCGCCCAAGTAATAAGTGTATTATGTATATCCGATGACTTTTCGATAAGTGCGCTCCCGTCGGCATATCCGCAGCTTTTGCCACGGCATCGGTACGCATTTGATCAGCGGATAAGACGTTTGCCGCCGGTTACCGGTGAAACACCGGCGGCTTGGTGTCCAAAACCTCTGTAAACCACGCTTATAATATACACCTGATGATCTGCGAAAAACTGAAAATTTTGATAAAAAGCTGTGAATAATCTGTTAATTAACTGGAGTTTTTGTGCAATTTTAAAAGTGAAAAGTATAGCAGATGACGTATATGAACTCGCGTGGTTATGAATTCTTTTAGACAGCAAATCGAAAAATTAATCTTGACAACTTCAGGGATTTAGTGTAATATACTGCACATAAAGCGATGACTGGAAAATAGTAAGCAGGCGGAGCTATCAGAGAGCTGCCGGACGGTGAGAGGCAGTTAGGGAATCCTGCTGAATACATTCCAAGAGCTCTGTACTGAAAGGTTCTGATTCTGAGTAGGCTGCAGCGGAGTCGCCCGTTAAAGCGATAGGACATCGCGTATGCGGTGCCCGAAAAGGCCTGTGCTGTAAAGTATAGGCGAATTGAGGTGGTACCACGGTCATCTGATCGTCCTCTGCAAATGCAGAGGGCTTTTATTTTGCCATTTGGCCCTCTGGAAAGAAGGGAGAAACATTATGGCAGTTAAACTTATTTTTATCATCGTCTTTTTTGCTATCATGGTAGCCGTTGGCTTGATATGCAGAAAGCATAGCAAAGATGTGGAAGGCTTTGTGCTGGGCGGAAGATCTGTTGGGCCGTGGCTCACCGCTTTTGCCTTTGGGACATCGTACTTTTCTGCAGTTATTTTTGTCGGATATGCAGGGCAATTCGGATGGAATTTTGGTGTTGCATCCACATGGATAGGCTTGGGAAACGCCTTTATCGGCTCTCTTCTTGCCTGGGTTGTGCTGGGCCGCAGAACGAGAATAATGACTCAGCACATTGGCTCCAGGACTATGCCTGATTTTTTTGGAAGGCGATTTGACAGTCAGAAACTTGGTGTTGCCGCTTCAGCGATAACTTTTATCTTCCTAATACCCTATACGGCCTCCCTTTATAATGGACTTTCGCGACTTTTTGAGATGGCATTTAATATTGATTATGCCTATTGCGTTATAGTGATGGCCGTTCTCACGGGAGTCTACGTAATTGTCGGTGGATATATGGCCACTGCTGTAAACGACTTTATACAGGGAATAATAATGCTCTTTGGAATAGTAGCTGTAATTCTTGCGGTGCTCTCGCAAAATGGCGGCTTTATGGGGTCACTGGAGGCGCTGTCTCAGGTAGAAGGGTCCATGCCTGGCGTATACGCTTCCTTCTTTGGCCCGGAGCCGGCTTACCTTTTAGTTGTAGTGTTGCTTACTTCCCTGGGCACATGGGGGCTTCCCCAGATGGTTGGTAAATTTTACGCGATAAAGGACGAGGGATCGATAAAAAAAGGCGCTATTATATCTACTCTGTTTGCCATTGTTGTGGCCGGCGGATGTTATTTCCTGGGCGGATTTGGACGTATATTTACTACCCAGGAGCAGGTTACGGCCAATGGATACGACAGCATCATTCCAACTATGCTTTCATCTCTGCCGGATGTTATAATTGCTATTGTACTTATTTTGGTGCTTTCGGCATCCATGTCGACTCTGTCGTCTCTTGTACTCACATCCTCATCAACGCTTACGCTGGATATGATTGTGCCGCTTAAAAAGAAAAATATGAGTGAAAAAAGCAAAATGAGCACGATGCGTGTGTTTATTGCCTTCTTTATTGTTGTGTCAGCTGTTATCGCCATTGTTCAGGCTAAGTCAAATGTGACTTTTATAGCACAGCTTATGGGAATATCCTGGGGAGCTCTTGCCGGTGCGTTTCTGGCGCCATTTCTATACGGACTTTTTTGGAAAGGGACAACCAAGGTTTCGGTTGCCGTCAGTTTTCTCTTTGGATGCTGCCTTATGACCGCTCAGCTGGCAATATCCCTGGGATGGCTGCCAGCGCCCTCGGGAATTCTCGGGGCAGTGTTCCAAAATTCCCTTTACAGCGGAGTCTTTGCTATGCTTAGCGGCCTTTTGATAGTGCCGGTAGTAAGTGTATTGACAAAGTCTAAAATACCCGAGAATGTGGACAGATATTTTGAATGTTATGATGCGCCAGTTGAAGTTAGAGCGTCAGTCTCCCTTGGCCAGAATAAAAGAACGAG
Source organism: uncultured Oscillospiraceae bacterium (assembly GCA_944385785.1). Classification (GTDB taxonomy): domain Bacteria; phylum Bacillota; class Clostridia; order Oscillospirales; family Oscillospiraceae; genus RUG626. Next base: position 20,100 of record CALWYO010000032.1, read on the forward strand.
TAAATCGAAAAAAAAGAGATAATAATGTTTGTAAAATACATGGTGAAAAAGTCCGCGCAGTTTTTAACTGCGCGGACTTTTTCATACTGATACAGATAAAAATCTGATGCGACAAGAACTGCTTATTGTATAATTTTTTAGAAGATGCACAAAAGTGAAGTTATACACAGATTGAAATGACAAATTATTTATGATATCCTTATATTCCGCAAGCTGAAATATAAGTGTGTGTTGCGTTCCATGGAGGTTTTTATGGAATTATATGAAAAATCTCAGCAGACTCTTGAACTGCCTGCCGTACTTGAATTGCTGGCAGCTCAGGCAGTAAGTGACGGGGCAAAGGCGGCTGCGCTTGCATTAAGGCCGTCAAACGACCGTGTTCAGGTAGAGAAGAGATTAAATGAGACTACTGACGCCCAGGAGATGATGGTGCTCTGTGGAAGTCCGTCTTTCACAGGAGTAAAGGATGTATCCGGCTCTTTAAAGAGGGCTGGAGCAGGCGGTATGCTCAATACCAGGGAGCTTTTGGAGATAGCTGGAGTCCTTAGAGCGGCAAGATCTGTTGAGAACTATGCTTCGGGAGACACTGCTGGAGGACGCAGCATAGGATATCTGTTTTCATCAATAAGGGGAAACAAATATCTGGAGGAAAAGATAACAAATAGTATAATAGGGGAAAACGAGCTGTCCGATTCTGCGAGCCCTGAGCTGGCAGATATAAGGCGGGCTATGCGCGTGGCTGGAGAAAAAGTGCGCCAGGCGCTGCAAAAGATTGTATCGTCACCCTCCTACGCCAAGGTTTTACAGGAGCCAATAATAACCGTTAAAAACGGGAGATACGTGGTACCTGTAAAAGCTGAACATAAAAATGCAGTGCCAGGACTTACCCATGATATATCGGCTTCTGGGGCTACATTGTTTATTGAACCAATGTCAGCGGTAAAAGCTAATAATGAGATACGTGAACTTGTTGCCCGTGAAGAGAGAGAGATAGACAGAATACTGATGGAACTCTCGGCTGAGACCGCTGAGTTTTCAGACAATATTGTACTTGATTATAACGTACTTACTGCACTCGACCTTATTTTTGCCAAAGCGAAACTGGCATATGTGATGAATGCGGTAAGACCGGAGATTGCTGAACACGGATACAAGGTATCTCTAAAAAAGGCAAGGCATCCGCTATTAAAAGCTGGAACGGCAGTCCCGATAGATATAGGCGTTGGAGATGGTTATAATACCCTTGTTATAACCGGACCGAATACAGGCGGAAAAACTGTGAGCCTTAAAACGCTTGGACTCCTTTGCCTGATGGCGGCGTGCGGACTCCACATACCGGCGGGGGACGGAAGCAGCGTACCGGTATTTAAAAAAGTATTGTCAGACATTGGCGATGAACAGTCAATTGAACAGTCCCTGTCCACATTTTCTTCGCATATGACAAATATTGTGGGCATACTTAAAGAGTGTGAAGAGGGAACTCTTGTATTACTTGATGAACTTGGTGCAGGTACCGATCCGGCGGAAGGTGCTGCGCTGGCGGTTGCCATTATTGAGTATCTGCGTTCTCAGGGATCTTTGGTTGTCGCGACTACCCACTATGCGGAGCTTAAGATCTATGCCATGACGGCTGCGGGCGTTATGAACGCCTCGTGTGAGTTCGATGTGGCTACATTAAAACCGACATACAGACTGCTGATCGGAGTGCCTGGAAAATCCAATGCATTTGCGATTTCGCAGCGTCTTGGATTGCCCGAGAATATTATTCAGGATGCAAGGCACCGCCTTGACTCAGATGATATAGAGTTTGAAGAGGCTTTGACACGGTTGGAAGAAGACAGAAAAAGCTCCCAGCAGAAAAGTTCCGAGCTTGAAGCTCTGCTTAAAAAGGCCAGGGAGGACGCAGAAGAAGCTGAGAAACTCAGGCGTGATGCTGAAGATGCAAGGGTAAATCAGACAAGGAATGCCAGGCGTGAAGCCGAACGCATCATTGAAGAGGCCAGAAATGCAGCAGATGAAGCGTTTAGAGAGATAGACAGACTCAGAAAGCGCGCCGCATCGGATAGAGACTGGCAAAGAATAAACGACGCCAGAAGTCAGATGAGAAATGCACTAAATCGAGCTGAGGAGCGTATAGGGCCGTCAGATGTCAGCCAGAAGAAAGCACCCGTAGCCACAAGAGCGGCAAAAGCCGGAGATATAGTGGAAATACTGTCCATAGGAACTAAAGCTCAGGTGATATCGGCTTCAAGCGATGGAACACTTCAGCTCCAGGCGGGTATAATGAAAGTATCCGCAAAGCAGGATGAAGTTCGTGTTATTGAGGGAGAAAAACCAAAGACGGTAGAGAAAGGCTCAATAGCCGTCCCTATGTCCTCTGAAGCGGCAAAGTCTGAATTGGATCTTCGCGGGATGACTGCTGCTGAGGCGGTAGACACATTGGAGAGATTTATAGATGCGGCGCAGATGAGGCACATAAATACTGTTACAATCATTCACGGGAAAGGCACCGGTGCTCTCCGTCAGGCTGTCCAACAGTGTCTTAAACGTAGTCATCAAATAAAATCATATCGCCTCGGAAGGTTTGGTGAAGGAGAAAGTGGCGTAACGATAGCGGAAATCAAATGACAGATTTTATCAATTTTCTTCATTTGTAACAAATTTAACGCGATATATTACAGCAATTTTCGTTTATTTCCCCAGATTATTCAATGTGATTATTTATTGACGATTGTAGAGACCTCTGATAAAATAATTGATATAATATTGGTGAACATAATGCAAAATGCAAGGCAGCAGCCAATATCGGCCGAGGTATTATAAGGAGGGGCATCAATGTTTGTAAAAGAAGTCGTTGTCATGAATCAGGTTGGGCTGCGTGCACGGCCAGCCACTTTTTTCACTCAGAAAGCCAATGAATTCAAGTGCAGCGTCTGGATTGAGAAGGATGAACGCAGAGTAAATGCTAAGAGTCTGTTGGGTGTGTTGTCGTTGGGTATTGTCAAGGGTATGTCTATAAACGTTGTTGCTGACGGAGAAGATGAGGAGCAGGCGGTTGAGACACTTTGCGACCTTATCTCCAAGGATTTTGCTGAATAAGGTTTTAATTTTTTGAAAACGGCCTGTTTCAACGAAACAGGCCGTTTCATTTCTCCGGAGGTGGACTTGTGATTGATAATTTAAGGGAAAAAGCTCTCGCTCTGCCGTTGAAACCGGGCGTGTATATTATGTATGATGCCGCGGGAACAGTTATATATGTTGGTAAAGCAAAAGCACTGAAAAACAGAGTAAGCAGCTATTTCCACGGCGCTCATAATCTTAAAACTGAGACTATGATATCCAAAATTGCGGATTTTTCAGTTATTATAGCATCTTCGGAGTTTGAAGCGCTGGTATTGGAGAATTCGCTGATTAAACATCATTCTCCAAAATACAACATCCTTTTGAAGGATGATAAAGGTTATCCTTTTGTCAGGCTCGATATAAAAAGCCAATATCCTCATTTTTCCATTGCATCTAAACGGGAAAAAGACGGAGCAGAATATTTTGGACCATATGGCAGTAGAGGTGCGACTAAAGCTGCTGTAGATGCAGTATGTAAGTGTTTGAAGTTGCCAACTTGTTCAAAAAAATTTCCCAGGGACATAGGAAAAGAAAGACCATGTCTTAATTACCATATGGGGACATGCGACGGCTATTGCAGGCCAGAGGCCTCGGCAGAGAACTACAGGGCAGCTATAGATAAAGCGGTTATGATATTGCGTGGCCGCGGGCGGGAACTTGTGGAAGAACTGACCCGGGAGATGCAGGAGGCTGCGGAGAATCTGCGCTTTGAAGAGGCTGCGCGCCTGCGGGATATGGCAAATTCCATTACTGCCCTTGAGACACGCCAGCATGTCCTTTTGAAAGGCTCATCGGATACGGACGCCATTGGACTATATTCCGGTGAGGTTAAGAGTTGCTTCGCCGTGCTCCATTATGTTGAGGGGCAACTTTTAGGGAAGGACTCAGAGCTTATTGATGATCCGCTGGGTACGGGAGCCGGAGGAGAAGAACTCTCTGTGCTTGTGCGTCAGTTCTACGGCGGCAGAGAGGACGTGCCCAGGACAATTTTACTGCAGGAGGATACTGGGGATATAGAGGAACTTACAAAGTATTTATCTGAGCAGTGTGGACATCAGGTGGATGTTATAATACCTCAGAGAGGAAAGAACAGAGATTTTTTGCTGGCGGCTGTAGAAAATGCCAGAGAAGAGGTACGCAGATTGACTACAGCTGAGGAGAGGGTGACGAAGACCGCCCAATGGCTTATGGATACTCTGGAACTTGAGAAGCCGCCGGTTAGGATAGAGTCATTTGATATTTCCAACACTGGTAGCGATGACGTTGTGGCCTCAATGGTGGTGTTTGAAAAGGGGAAACCGTTAAAGAAAGCGTATAAAAAATTTAAGATAAAGACGATTGATGGTACTGACGATTACGGATCAATGAGAGAAGCGGTAGGGCGACGGTTTGCCAGATATATTCAAGGTGACGAGAGCTTTACTCCGCTGCCGGATGTGTTGTTTATAGACGGCGGAGCCGCCCATGCGGCTGCTGCAAAGGACGCGATGGAAAAGTGTGGAGTGAGTCTGCCGGTATTTGGAATGGTAAAGGATGATAGACACAGAACGAGAGCGCTTATCACACCGGAGGGGAGAGAAATTGGACTGTCTGGGTTTCCAGCTGCTTTTTCTTTTGTGGGCAGGATACAGGAGGAAACTCACAGATTTGCAATTGAGTTCCACAGGAGTTTGCGATCAAAAAGGGTGAAAGCCTCAAAACTGGATAACATACCGGGTGTAGGAGAAAAGAGAAAAGAAGAACTTTTACGCAAATTTAAAAGCATAAAAGCTATTGGTGCGGCGACGGTGGAGGAACTTAGCAAAGTGGTGCCAAAACCCACAGCTGAGGCGATTTTTAAGCATTTTCATGATAGAAATGGGGAATAAGTTCAGATGAGAGTCATAACTGGTACTGCAAGAGGCAGGAAATTAATCGAACCTTCCAATTATGATATAAGGCCCACTACAGGCAAGGTTAAGGAATCGATGTTCAATATAATACAGTTCCAGATACCTGGCAGCCGGGTCCTGGATCTCTTTGCAGGCACAGGTCAGCTGGGCATAGAGGCGCTAAGCCGCGGAGCAGAAGAAGCAATATTTGTGGATACGTCCCCTGAAGCGGTGAAAATTGTTAGGGAAAATTTAAAAAATACTGGTTTTTTGGATAAGAGCAGGGTCGTGCGTACTGACTCTCTCATGTATTTAAAAAGCGGTGAGAAGTTCGACATAGTTTTTATGGATCCTCCTTATTCTGGCGATACTTTGAAAATGGCCTTGAATATGGCGGTAAGGTTTGACATATTGAAGGAAAATGGTATAATAATCTGCGAAAGTGAGCGCAAGACTGAACTTGAGGATCCGGAAAATGGAAAGTATTTGCGCCGTGAATATGTTTATGGTAGAGTAAAACTTACGCTTTTTACGAAAAATAGATAGATGATAGGAAGAACGCCATGAAGATTGCTGTTTATCCTGGTAGTTTTGATCCAATAACTCTTGGACACCTTAATATTGTCAAGCGCGCATCGCGGCTTTTTGACAAGGTATATGTTTGCGTTATGGTTAATTCCGCGAAACACCCTATTTTTTCTCTCCAGGAGCGCATGGAGTTTATCAAAAGATGCACTGGAAAATATGGAAATGTTGAAGTGGAATATTCGGATAAGCTGCTTGTAGAGTACGCCAGGTCCAGGGGCGCTACATTTATTGTAAAAGGATTGAGAGCACTTTCAGACTTCGACATGGAGTTCCAGATGGCTCTGATGAACAAAAAAATGGAATCTTCTATTGATACGGTGTTTTTAACTGCCGATGAAAAGTATACCTATCTTTCTTCGACTATAGTCAGAGAAATGGCAAGATACCATGCAGATTTAAGCCGGTTTGTACCTAGAGAGATAATAGATGATGTTTTGGCGAAGGTTGGCGGCTGACCTAAAGAAAGGAGATAAAGATTATGGGTAATGATGTTCAAGAGCTTATTGACATGCTTTACAACATGATAACAGACGCCTGGGGCCTGCCTCTGGGTGCGGAGAAGTGCGTTATTGAAAGGGACAAAGTGCTGGATTTGTTGGATGAGATAAAAGCGCAGCTGCCCACTGAGTTGGCAGAGGCCAAGCGCCTTGTTGCGGCCAGGACAGAGTTCATTAATAACGCGAAAAGGGAAGCTGAATCCATACGTAAGGTCGCTGAGGACAGGGCAAGGCAGATGGTGGATCAGCAGGAGATCATTCATAACGCGAGAGTTAAGGCAAACGGCATTTTGTCAACTGCTGAGGGTCGCGCGTCGGAATTGCGCCGCGTGGCCAATGAGTATGCTGATGATGCGCTGCGGCGCACTGAGGAGGCTATATCTGAGGCTCTGAATGAAGTCCGACAGTCGAGAGCGCGTTTCAGAAGCGTCTCTGCAAAGGTGAATGAGTCGATGAAAGATATTGTCCCTTCGGATGAAGACGATGTATAATCTTACGCGGATGTAAATACCCCTGTCTCGTAATAATAAAAAGGGAAGGGCATGGATAAAGCCATGCCCTTCCCTTTTTATTATTTTTTGATAGTAAATTATTCCAAAAGCATACCGTAAATACCATATTTGCCGGATTAAACCGGTTGAAGAAACAAGATAGGCGGATGCGTCATACTATCGACAAAAGACGCACAGAAAAAGGCAAAATTGCCTCTTGCTTTTTCCAGAGCCAACATCTATAATAAAACCATTCAAGTGGGGTGAAGTGGTGTAAAGTGCATCAATTTCCCATAATGTTGGGGGTGAAAAAAGATGACCGGGGTTTACAGGCATACGCTGGACTCAAAAGGGCGTCTTTTTATACCCGCAAAGTTAAGGGAAGAACTTGGAGATGTGTTTTATGTCACTTTATCAATGGAGAAATGCCTATCAGCGTACTCTTCAGAGAGCTGGGATAGATTTATGACAAAAATTAAAGAAATGCCCAGGGTAAAGCAGATAAAAATGCGTCCGCTTTTTTCCCACGCAGCAAAGTGCGAACTTGACAGTCAGGGGAGAATACTCCTCCCACAGGCGCTCAGGGACTTTGCTGGTTTGACGAAAAATGTTGCAGTTGTGGGAGCGGGAGAGTGCGCGGAATTTTGGGATGAGGCCGCGTGGAATGAGGTGGATATGGGTGAAACCACACCGGAAAATATCGCAGCGGTCTTTACGGAGCTTGACTTCTGATGACAGGTGAACATGTACCGGTACTCCTCGAAGAATGTATCAGAGGGCTTTGCATAAAGCCTGACGGTATCTATGTGGATGGAACGCTCGGGCGGGGCGGACATTCTGAGAGAATAGCCAGGGAACTTAAAACGGGCAGATTAATTTGCATCGATAGAGATGAGGCTGCTATTGAGGCGTCCAGGCAGCGTCTTGAGCCTTACTCCGATGTAGTCACCGTCATCAGGGCCAACTTCCGAGATTTGGGCATGATATTGGATGGCCAGGGCATTGATCAGGTGGATGGAATGCTTTTTGATTTAGGTGTGTCATCCCCTCAATTAGACGATGCCAATAGAGGCTTTTCATATATGGCTGACGCTCCGCTTGATATGAGAATGGATAGATCTTCAGAGATTACAGCGTATGATGTGGTAAACAAATGGAGTGAAGAGGAATTAATCCGTATATTTTTTCAGTACGGAGAAGAACGGTATTCCAGAAGGGTAGCCGAGGCAATAGTAAAAAAACGAAATAAAAGCCCAATCACATCTACTGTCCAACTTGTAGAAACAATTAAATCGGCCATGCCGGCAGCTGCGCTCAGAGAAAAGCAACACCCTGCTAAGAGGTGTTTTCAGGCAATAAGAATCGCGGTGAATGACGAACTTGACGCTCTTTCAGATATGTTGGATACGGCTATGGACAGGCTGAAGCCTGGCGGGCGGATTGCAGTTATAAGTTTTCATTCGTTAGAAGATCGGATAGTAAAAAACGCTATTAGAGCGCGTGAAAATGGGTGTACGTGTCCTCCGGGACTTCCGATATGCGTTTGCGGTTTTAAAAAGACGATTAAATCAATAACTCGTAAACCTATTGTCCCATCTGATGAGGAAATAAAAAGAAATCCTCGGGCAAGAAGCGCGAAATTACGTATCGCAGAGAAAATTTGACTGCGAATTTGTAGTACTATTAACAAATGAGAAAGGAACAAGATAATGGCGTCTTCAACAGCTGATGTCCGTTACGCGTCAAACGGAGTCTATGGAAATGTGGCGTACGATTTTGGCAGGACAGGCGGATATGCAATACCTGACGAAGAACTATATACAAGACCTGCAGAACGCCCTGAAGAACTTACTCGGGAAATTCCGAAGGAACGTACTGCGGTTAGAACAAAAGAAGACGCCTTTGGAGTTCCGCTTTTTGGAATAGTGGGATTTTTTGCAGTTGCCGCACTTATGGTGCTCTTACTGTTGAGCTATGTGCAGCTTGCGGAGATTTCAGATGAGACAACGCAACTGCAAAGTACAATTTCACAGCTGGACGAAGAGAATGAAATCCTGAGCGTTCAATATGAAACCACCTTTAATCTGAATGACATAAAAGACTACGCTATGAATACGCTTGGAATGGTAGAAATTTCTGAAGACAACATCACTGTGGTTGAAGTCGAGCGTGAAGATAAAGCTGTGATACTCAACGAAGATACTTCGTCAAAGGGGATTTTTTCCGGCATCACCAGTTTTTTTGACTCTTTGCTGGAATATTTCAGATGACAATTTGAGTAAATATGTACGGGTGGAGGACGTACTGTGAGACAAAGTGTAGCAACTGTTATGTAGCGACGCATGTTTAAAGGCAAGTATCTAAGGAGAATATAAATGGCGAATTTCGGAAGTAAAGCGCATGGTCAACGACCAAATAAGACTATACTCAGCCGCACACTTATACTTATGATAGTGTGCGGCGTAGTTGCCTTTTCGGTTCTGGCGATACGTCTTGGAAAACTGATGATATCTGATCATGACTATTATGAGCAGAGAGCTGTGGAACAGCAGACCAGATCTACTACGGTTAAGGCTGATAGAGGCACTATTTATGATGCTAACGGAAATGTGCTGGCAATGAGTGCTACAGCTTATACGGTTTTCATATCTCCTTACGAGATAGAATATTATAGTACGGACGAGAACTCGCGATATGGAGACGATCCGGAATTAATCGCACAGGGACTTTCTGAAATTCTTGGTGTGGAATATGACAGCATTATGGAGATGATGGAGGATACGAGCTCTTGGTATAAGACCGTAGCCACGAAGATTGACTCCGAACTGGCCGACCAGGTAAGAGAGTTTAAAAGTGAAAACGATATTGTTGGGATACATATTGAGAATGATTCAAAACGATACTACCCTTATGGAGATCTTGCATGCCATGTAATTGGCTTTGTGGGAACTGACAATTATGGCCTTGAGGGAATAGAGGCCCAGTATAACGAGTACCTTGAGGGCGTTGACGGAAGTATAGTTAGACTGACAACAAACGAAGGCACAGAGATGCTTTTTGAAAATTATGAAAACTATAACGATGCAGTAGATGGGGCGGATATCACGCTGACACTTGATGCGACGATTCAGAATATAGCTGAGAAGTACCTACAACAGGCAGTTGCGGCGAATGATATTTTAAACGGTGGCTGCTGCATTGTTATGAATGTAAAAACAGGCGAGATTCTGGCCATGGCAAATGCCAATGGGTATGATTTAAATTCACCGTGGACGCTGAGCGAAGATGTGCAGGCTGAGATTGATGCCATAACTGATGATGAGGAACGCAGCGCTGCCAGGACTAACGCACAGCTGGCTCAGTGGAGAAACATGGCGATTTCAGATACTTATGAACCAGGCTCAGTCTTTAAAATAATCACATTGGCAATGGGCCTCGATTCGGGAACGGTTTCTGAAAATGACAATTTCTACTGCGGGGGATCGATGCAGGTTCTGGGCCGCGGCGGTGTTCCGCTTAATTGCTGGAAACATGCCGGCCACGGAAATCAGAACTTGAGAGAAGCCGCCATGCACTCGTGTAATGTGGCCTTTGTCAATATCGGCCTGCAGGTGGGCGCCGAGGCTTTTTATAACTATGTGGAAGCGTTTGGCCTGTGGAATAAGACGGGTATAGATTTAGCCGGAGAAACAAGTACCAGAGGCCTCTGGTGGAGCGATGAAGTTTTTAAAGACCCAAATAACCTCTCACAGCTGGCTGCGGCCTCTTTTGGACAGACTTTCAATGTTACGCCAATACAGATGATAACTGCGGTGGCAGCGGCGGTAAATGGCGGTTATCTGATGGAACCGTATTTGGTCAGTGAGATAACAGATGCTTCAGGTGAAGTTATCTACTCAAAAGAACCGACTGTTGTACGTCAGGTGATAAGCCAGGAGACAAGTGCTCTTATCAGCAACATATTGGATTCAGTCGTAAATGAAGAAGGCGGCACTGGAAGCAATGCGGCCGTAGCAGGATACAGTATAGGTGGAAAAACGGGAACGACTACAAAAACAGCGCTTGAGGCCCAGGGTATCACAGAGTACATGGTGTCATTTTGCGGTGTGGCACCTACTGACGATCCAGAGATAGCTGTACTGCTTGTACTCGATAACCCAAGCGGAGAGGCGGAAACGTATATAAGCGGTGGCGCTATGGCAGCCCCGTACGTTGGGAAGATAATGAGCGAAGTGCTCCCCTATATTGGCGTGGAGCCAGTTTACAGCGATGAAGAGGAAGCGCTGTTGGATGTTACGGTTCCAAGCGTAAGAAATCAGAGCATTGGCGATGCACAGAGCGAGATGGCTGAGATGGGCCTGAATGTAGATATAGTTGGGGACGGCGATACTGTAACAGATCAACTTCCTGCAGCGGGGTCCAAAGTGGCGGCTGGGAGTACGGTGATACTCTATGCCGAAGAAGAAGCAAGCCAGGAAACAGTTACTGTTCCAAACCTCTACGGCATGACAATGAGCCAGGCTCAATCTGCGTTGGAGGCTCGTGGACTATTCCTCAGCACATCGGGGGCTCCGGCAACCGATTCTAATGTTGTGGTGTCTCAACAGTCTGTGGCTAACGGACAGGAAGTGCCGTACGGAACCGTGGTGGAAGTTACAATGATTGACAGCAGCAACCTGGGTATGTACTAAAGAGATAACAAAAGGGTGAGGGTTGAGATAAATACTAAAAGATAGCGGTGATTTATTTGAAGCTTAGTAGAGTTTTAGAAAAGATTAATGTGCGTGAAATGCACGCTGATCCTGAGTTGGAGATAAAGGGTGTAGACAGCGACTCCAGGAAAATTGGGCCTGGTGAACTGTTCGTTGCCGTGCGGGGATATGAAAATGACGGACATAAATTTATTGTGCCCGCAGTAAATGCAGGCGCGGTGTGCGTCGTATGTGAGGAGCCGCCACAATGTGAGACACCGTATGTTATAGTTGAGAATTCAAGATTGGCAATGGCATTGCTGGCAGGAAACTTTTACGGCAACCCTTCTGAGCGTATGTGTATGATTGGGGTAACCGGCACAAATGGAAAGACCACCGTAACAAATCTGATTAAACAGATTCTTGAGAAGACTTTGGAAGCCAAAGTCGGGCTTATTGGTACAAATAAAAATATGATAGGTGAATTGGAGCTTGAAGCAGACCACACTACTCCAGATTCGCTTGAACTGCAAAAATTGCTTAAACGTATGGCGGACGAGGGATGTACACATGTGGTTATGGAGGTTTCCTCTCATGCTCTATACCTTGATAGAGTGGCTGGTATAAGATATAAAATCGGAGTTTTTACCAATTTGACAGAGGATCATCTCGACTTTCATAAGACCATGGAGGAATATGCCAGGGCAAAAGCAAAGCTCTTTGAGATCAGCGATGTATCGATAGTTAACATTGACGATCAATATGCAGGTATAATGCTGGAGGCGGCGTCTGGTGAGAGATATACTTATTCGACCAGTAGAAATGATGCAGATCTAACGGCGAAAAGCATTAAACTGGAACAGTCGTCTGTCTCATTCTGCGCTCTTACTACAGGTAGGCTGGAGAAAGTCAAGCTGCACATACCAGGTATGTTCTCAATTTATAATGGGCTGGCGGCGCTATCGACGGCCGTTTGCCTTGGAGTTGATCTGGGAACAGCTTCTGATGCTTTAAACCAGTGTTCCGGAGTTAAAGGCAGGGCAGAGATTGTGCCTTGTGACAGAGGGTATACAGTATTAATTGATTACGCGCACACACCTGACGCTCTTGAGAATATACTCAATACCGTCAAAGGATTCGCGAATGGAAGAGTGATATTGCTCTTTGGATGTGGCGGCGATCGGGAAAAAACAAAACGTCCCCTGATGGGCTCAATAGCGGTCAGTAAGGCTGATTATGTGATAATTACGTCTGACAATCCCAGAACAGAGGAACCAATGGATATAATCAATAACATTTTGGAGGGAATTGGCGAGACTGACACGCCATACGATGTTATTGAAAACCGGCGTGAGGCTATAGGCAGAGCACTGGAGATAGCAAGACCTGGAGACGTTGTTATTCTTGCGGGCAAGGGCCACGAGACGTATCAGATTATCGGAAGGCAAAAGAACCACTTTGACGAGAGGGAGATCGTGGCAGATTATTTGAAGATTGGATGTGTATCTACAAATGATTGTTGAGCTGTTATGGGGGGGCGTTGGTTCTTTCCTGATTACATCGCTTGTTGGAATGATCCTTATACCGCTGCTCAGGAAAAAAAAGGCCGGACAGTCCATTAAAGAGGACGGACCTGTATGGCATATGTCTAAACAGGGGACGCCTACTATGGGCGGACTTATGTTCATTGCTGGTATATCGGTGATGTGTCTGCTGGGTGGAATGGATGAGATTGCCGCAGGAGATTGGAGGCACATAATCATACTGGCCTTTTCGCTTATTTTTGCTGCGATTGGTTTTTTGGATGACTATGAAAAGCTGAAAAAAAAGCAGAACCTTGGACTCACTGCACTGCAGAAGTTCCTTTTGCAGTTGGTAGCGGCTATTGTGCTAATACTGCTTTTGAGGTTGGAAGGCCATTTAAGTTCAAATCTGTATGTGCCGTTTTTTGATGTGACTATACATCTGCCATACCCAGTCTATCTGGTATTAGCAGCATTTATAATCGTCGGCTGCGTGAACGCTGTTAATATCACAGACGGCGTAGACGGATTAGCAGCGGGAGTTTCTATCCCTGTAGCAATTTTTTACACTGCCATATCAGCGGTGTGGGGTTATTCTTCAGTTGGACTTTTTGGAGCCGCTCTCACCGGAGGACTTTGTGCATTCTTAATATTCAATTTTTACCCTGCAAAAATTTTCATGGGAGATACAGGTTCACTTTTCCTGGGGGGAGCTATATGCGCGGCTGCATTTGCGCTGGATATGCCGCTTATACTCATACCTTTGGGAATTGTCTATATCATTGAGACGCTTTCAGACATAATACAGGTGACATATTTCAAAGCGACTCACGGAAAGCGAATATTTAAGATGGCTCCTCTGCATCATCATCTTGAGATGAGCGGGTGGGGTGAAAGAAGAATATTTACTGTGTTTACGGCAATATCTGCTGCTTTTGCATGTCTATCTTTTTTTGCTGTAATGAATAGGTTTTGAGGATTAAAGGCAACGACATAATTGCGAAGGGAGGATGCGGATGATGACAAGATACGATGGAGAAAGCCTTCAACCGGAGGAGAGCCGCCGAGACAGAGAAGAACTCAGACGTCACGCTGAGCATGCAGAAGGCACGCGGCGGGGACCAATGGATCTTCCGTTTCTTCTTTTAACAATGATAATTTTAACAGTAGGCGTTGTAATGGTTTTATCTGCAAGTTTTGCCAGAGCCTATTATGAATCTGCCGATCCCACAAGGTACTTTGTCAGGCAACTGCTTTTTGCTGTCAGCGGTACGGCCATAATGTTAGCCGTATCAAGATTCCCAGTGTGGATATTCAGGCGCTTTTCGATGCTGTCTCTGTTAGCTTCTATTTTCCTTCTGATATTGGTACCGATTATTGGTGTAGAAGAGAACGGCGCAAAAAGGTGGATTGATCTGGGATTTACGACTTTCCAACCTTCAGAAGTTACAAAGCTGGCTATTATCTTATCTTTTGCATCGATGATATGCGTGTACAAAGATAAGATGAAGACGTTTAAGTACGGAGTACTTCCATTTGGAATAATACTTGTAGTCGTAGTAGGACTGTTAATACTGGAGCCACACTTATCCGCCTCTGTAATCATAATCGCCATTGGGGCAATTATGATGTTCGTAGGCGGTACCAAGTGGACGTATTTTGCATTTGGCGGAGCCGTTGTATTGGGCGTGGGTATACTTCTTGTGACTCAAATGGGCTACGCCTCCAGCCGAATAAACACGTGGCTTGATCCGTTTTCTGATCCTCAGGGTTCGGGATTCCAGATAATTCAATCGCTGTATTCAGTGGGTTCCGGTGGGCTTCTTGGCCTTGGACTCGGTCAGGGAAGGCAAAAATATCTGTATTTGCCAGAGGAACATAACGATTTTATTTTTGCTGTTGTATGTGAAGAGCTGGGGCTGATCGGCGCTCTGCTTATATTGCTGCTTTTTGCTCTCCTTATTATCCGAGGATACTGGCTGGCCATGCATGCAAGAGACCGCTTTGGCGCGCTTGTAATAACAGGTATAACAAGCCTGCTGGCTATCCAGGTATTTTTGAATGTTGCAGTTGTGACAAACCTTGTGCCCTGCACGGGCATATCACTGCCTTTTTTTAGTTACGGTGGTACGGCATTGTGGATACAGCTTATAGAGATGGGTATAGTTCTGTCGATTTCAAGGGAAATACCGCTTAAGAGAAAGAAAAAGGAAGAGACAAAATGAGGTTTTTATTTGCTTGCGGTGGGACTGCCGGGCATATAAACCCGGCGCTGGCTGTTGCCAGCGAATTGAGGCAGATGATGCCAGACGCCAAGTTCCTGTTCGTGGGCTCAGGACGGGAGATGGAGAGGCGTCTTGTGCCTGCTGAACGATTTGAGCTGGTTAACATAACAATTACAGGCTTTGCAAGAGGAGCAAGGCCAAGGGATTTTAAGCACAATATAAATACAATACACAATCTATCAGTTTCTATGCGCGAAGCAAATAAAATCATTGATAATTTCAGGCCCGATGCGGTAATAGGTACAGGCGGATACGTTTGCTATCCTGTATTGCGCTCAGCTGCAAAGCATGGGATTCCAACTGTTATGCATGAGTCTAACGCAGTACCGGGACTGACTACAAAAGTTCTCAGCGGCGTTGTGGACCGAATGTTGGTAGCCTTTCCATCTGTGAGTTCATACTATAAAAAACCGGAGAGAGTTGTTGTAACAGGAACGCCGGTTCGTGGAGATTTTCGTAAGATCTCCAGAGAGCAGGCAAAAAAACGCCTTGGGGTTGTGGGTAAACCTCTTGTAGTATCTTTCTGGGGATCTCTTGGCGCTGATGGAATGAACCATATGATGGCAGATTTCATTCGGCTTAATTCAAAAAGCGGAGCCATGTGGCATATACATGCTACGGGAAACGGACAGACAGGTGTTTCCCGTATGGTGGAACGTCTAAATGAGTGCGGAGTATACGGCTTGCCCGATTGGGAAGACCTTAGAGCATATATTGACAATATGGGTGTGGTAATGGCGGCGTCTGATTTGGTAATATGCAGGGCCGGCGCCTCAACACTTGCAGAACTTACAAATATGGGAAGAGCTGCCGTACTTGTACCTTCTCCAAATGTGACAAATAACCATCAGGTTAAAAATGCACGCGAATTAGAAAAATCCGGTGCAGCAGTGGTGCTTACTGAGGAAAATTGCTCTGGACAGCTTATATACAATACAGCTATAGGTATATTGAGGGATCGAGAGAGACTTGAATTTTTGGAAAAGAATGCGGCCAAACTTGGCCAGCCGGAAGCTACGTCAAAAATTATTGGAACAATATTATCGCTTATTAACTAATTCAAGCATTACAGCATAGTATGACCTGAAATCAAAATGCTTTTCGGGGGAGTACTATGAGCATATTGAGAATAACAGGAGGGAAACGCCTCTCTGGAGAAGTCCATGTACATGGAGCTAAAAATAGTGTGCTGCCAATAATGGCCGCCTCTTTGCTCTCAAGTGGTGAGACGATAATACATAACTGTCCATCGCTTTCAGATGTGGATGCAGCCATGAAGATATTGCGTCATTTAGGGTGCATAGCAGAAAAGGAAGGCAATACAGTTTACATAAACTCATCAACGATGACAAGCTGCCAGATTCCTGACGGATTGATGCGTGAGATGAGATCGTCAGTAATCTTTTTGGGAGCAATACTTGCGAGAGCTGGCAAAGCTGTTTTATCTATGCCTGGTGGATGCGAGCTGGGGCCCAGGCCGATTGATTTACATATAGCGGCTATGCGGTCAATGGGCGCTGAAATAGAAGAACATGCGGGGAATTTGATTTGCAGTGCGGATGGACTTCGAGGTTGCAGGATAGATCTAACTCTTCCAAGTGTAGGAGCAACGGAAAACAGCATGATTGCTGCGGCGGGATGCCAAGGAACAACTGTAATAACAAATGCTGCTAGAGAACCTGAAATCAGAGATTTACAGGATTATTTAAGAGAACTTGGTGTGCCGGTATCCGGTGCAGGATCTTCTATAATCACAGTTGAGGGCATTGACCTTTCAAAATCTGTGAAAAAGGTGGAGCATCATATTATACCTGACAGGATAGTTGCGGCGACTTTTCTATCGGCTGCGGCTGCCTCGATGGGTAAAGTAAACATTTTGGGCATAATACCGGAAGATATAACCGCAATTATACAGGTATTTACGGACATGGGCTGCAGTGTGGCTTTGGGCAAGGATTGGGTATCCCTTGATGCTACAGGTGGCTTCAGAGCGCCAAAACCTGTTGTGACAAGGCCGTACCCTGGCTTTCCTACAGACGCGCAGCCGCCGCTGATGGCGGCCTGTTTAAAAGCTGATGGTACGACGGTTTTTGTAGAGACAATTTTTGAAAACAGATACAGGCATGTTCCGGAGCTCAGACGAATGGGAGCCGATATAAGAATAGATGGAAGAGTCGCCATGGTCAGCGGCGTCAATAAATTACATGGTGCTTCAGTCGCGGCAACTGATCTGCGCGGCGGAGCGGCACTTGCCGTTGCAGCCGTAGCTGCTGAAGGCACAACGGAGATTTCTGAACTTAAACACATTGACAGAGGATACGATGGACTCGTAGAGTCTTTGAGAGCTCTCAATGCTGATGCAGTGAGAATAGATTAGAGGAGTAAACTATATGGAACAGGGCGGTAGAAGGAGAAAAAGACGTCGAGGCGGGACATTGTATGCGGCAGTGATAACTGCAATGATAATAATTGCCGTGCTGTTTGGAATAGGAGTGTTTTTTAAAGTATCTCAGATAGAAGTTGTAGGGGCCAGCATGTATGATGATATGCAGGTGGTAGAGGCGTCAGGCATTGAAATAGGAGACAGCATATTCTTTATCAGGGAGTCTGCAGCAGGATTGGGAATAACAAATAATCTTCCATATATTGACGAAGTGCGAATAGTCCGTAGTCTTCCAGGAACTGTTACAATTGAAGTGACGGAGAGTTATCCAATAGCATCGTTTAGCAGTGATGGAAGTTGGTGGATAATAGATAAAAACGCAAAAATATTAGAACAGACTACGGCTGAAGGGGCCTCGGATACAATAGATATCAGGGGTCTCCAGCCAATAATGCCAGCTGTCGGAGAAATTCTTGCCCTTGGCGATGAGGGAAGAGTGCAGCTGCTTTACTTGAGAGATATACTTTCTGCAATACTTACTAACGGGTTCCAGGACGGTATAACCTGGATAGATATGACAAATATAAGTAATATAAAATTTGACTATTACAGTTATGAAGTTAATATAGGCAGTGGTGAAGCGTTGGAAGATAAGTTTTGGTTGTTTTCAAGACTTATAGATAGCCAGGGAACTGATCTGGGAGGAAGAATCGATTTGTCGAACGAGAACGAAGCAAGATATATTCCAGAGTAAAATGTTCTCAAAAGTACCTCTTAGGTTATAAAAAGTAATAAAAATACTTTCAGCTCTTGACCTTATAGAGCTTTAGATATAAAATAACAACATAATTGTGCGAAAATATGCGGGGTCTGAAAACCTTGCGTCAGTATATATTAGGAGGATTATTTTATGGCGAATACACTTGAATCCGGTCCTGACAATGTTGTCGTAATAAAAGTCGTTGGAATTGGCGGAGCCGGGAACAATGTTGTTAATAGAATGGTTAAATCCGGAACACAGGGCGTAGAATTTATCTCTATCAATACGGACAAGCCTGCCCTCTCAATTTCCGCAGCTGACAATAAGGTTCAGATCGGTGAAAAACTTACTCACGGCCAGGGCGCAGGCTCAAACCCAGAAGTCGGTAAGAAAGCTGCTGAAGAGAGCCGTAATAATATTGCAAAGGCGCTTGAAGATGCAGATATGGTATTTCTGGCTGCTGGTATGGGCGGCGGAACAGGAACAGGAGCGTCGCCAGTTGTTGCAGATATAGCTCGTGAGGCGGGGATACTTACGGTTGGGGTTGTAACAAAGCCGTTCAGCTTTGAAGGCAAGCGCCGTATGGATCAGGCAAACGCTGGAATAGCGGAGCTTCTGTCAAAAGTGGATGCACTGCTTATCATACCTAATGATCGGCTTAAACATGCCACTGATCAGAAGTTAACTTTTGCAAACGCCTTTGAAATAGCTGACGATGTTTTGCTTCAGGCTGTAACAAGTATTTCTGAGCTTATTAAGAATACTGGTTTTATTAATTTGGACTTCGCCGATGTGACGGCAATTATGAAAGATGCCGGATATGCTCATATGGGTGTGGGACATGCTGCTGGAAAAGGAAAGGCAGAGGATGCCGCACGTGCCGCTGTATCAAGCCCGCTTATGGAAACTTCGATCAACGGGGCGAGAGGTGTTCTCGTAAATATTACAGGTTCTTTGGATATTGGACTTGACGATATCGAAGCTGCCGCCACTCTTGTCCAGGAAGCTGCTCACCCAGATGCAAATATTATCTTTGGTGCAGCTTTTGACGAGACAATGGACGATGAGATCCGCGTTACCGTTATTGCCACAAGGTTTGACGAAAATCCCAGCGGAAGCTATAAAGCGCCAGAGAAAAAGTCTGGTTTGTATACTGAAGCAGCTGAAAAGAAGGAAGCGTCTGCTGCAGATGAAGAAAAAACATCGAGTACTCAGAACACTGATGATAGTGATAGTTCTTACGATGACAGAGCGTTAGAGGATATTTTCAAGATTTTTAATAAGAGATAAAAATATAATAAGGCAGCCGTTCAGTTAATCTGAACGGCTGCCTTATTATGTTTTAGTTTTTGTAAAAATAAAATTTACAGATTCTTAAACATCTATTGGCGTTGTTGTTTAAAATAGATATATAAAACTTTTCTGCGACCTGGACTGGTGTCAGGTGGCTTTTATTTTGATTGGAAGGATAAGTATTATGAAGCAAAGGCTTATAAACTTTTTCTCAGGACGCAATGGGACAGACTCCATATCAAAAACCACACTGTGGGTATCAATATTATTTTTAATTGTCTCTATTGCGACAGCAGGTGTACTAAACGGAATTTTAAGCACTGTTTTTTGGCTTCTGGCTCTTATATTGATTATTTATGGTTACTGGAGAATCCTGTCACGCAATATATATAAAAGGCGGGCAGAGAATGATAGATTTATAGCTGCTACATCTGGCATAAGGTCTTTTTTCCGCGGAATAAAGGTCAGGGTTGTGCAGGGAAGACAGTATAAGTTTTTTAAGTGTCCGTCATGCAAAACTGTACTGCGTGTGCCGAGAGGAAAAGGGAGAGTTCAGATAACCTGCAAAAAATGCGGCAATCGTTTTTCAGGAAAGACATAAGGAGTGATTATGACCGATAACCCATATGAAGTGTTAGGTGTATCTCCGCAGGCGTCAGAAAAAGAAATCAAGGACGCATACAGGCGAATGGCGAAAAGATACCATCCGGATCTTCACCCCAATGATGTCGAAGCAGCGGCAATGATGAATAAAATAAACTCAGCCTATAAGCAGATAAAAAACAGCGGATATGCTGGCGCCAATGGAAATAACGGCAAATATTCAGAGACTCGCCGTGGGGATGGATTTGAGGACAGCGACTGGCGTACGGCTTCTGGATACTATGAGACATACCGCCAGGAAAGCTATACCTCTGGTGTTCGTCCAAGGACTGTACTGATTATCGTAATCATATTCTATATAGTCATGCAGCTTTTTGCCCTAATTTTAATCGGCGGAATTGGCCGTTCAGCGAGGGAGCAGGCGGCTGATGATATGTGGTACCAGTACTATTATTCAGAGCCTGAAGATGAGATTGGCGTTTTCTACTGGCCTGGAGGCGTACCCAGAGGGCAGTGGAGCTACGGAGATAACGACCAGCGGTGATTTACGTAATTTAATTGAAAGGAAAACAAACGAATGTCCAGGATAATAGGTATAGATCTCGGCACGACTAACTCCTGTATGGCGGTAATGGAGGCGAATGGGCCCGTAATAATCCCCAATGCGGAGGGTGGAAGGACAACACCGTCTGTAGTTGCATTCACTAAAAATGGTGAACGTCTGGTAGGCGAGGCAGCAAAAAGACAAGCCGTCGTAAACCCAGAAAGGACCATCAGTTCTATAAAACGTGATATGGGTACTGACAGGAAGATAAAAATTGATGGGAAAACCTATCTTCCCCAGGAGATATCAGCTATGATTCTTTCAAAATTGAAGAAAGACGCGGAGAGCTGGATGGGAGAGCCTGTGACGGAAGCTGTTATAACCGTTCCAGCTTACTTTTCTGACGCACAACGTCAAGCAACAAAGGATGCGGGTACGATAGCTGGGCTAAATGTACAACGTATAATCAATGAACCCACAAGCGCGGCGCTGGCTTATGGAGCAGACAAAGATTTTGGACAAAAAGTTCTTGTCTACGATTTGGGCGGAGGTACCTTTGACGTATCTGTATTGGACATTGGTTCAGGAGTTATTGAGGTGCTTGCGACAGCTGGCAACAACAGACTTGGCGGCGACGATTTTGATAAATGTATAGTGGATTGGATACTGGGAGAGTATAAGCGCAGCGATAAAATAGATCTGTCACGAGATGCGGCGGCGATGCAGCGTTTGCGGGAGGCGGCGGAGAAAGCCAAAATAGAACTTTCTGCCACAACAAGCGCGGAAATTAATTTGCCGTATATATCTGCCGGCCGAGACGGTCCAAGACATCTGTCTATGACTCTCACACGAACGAAGTTCGATGAGTTAACTGCCCATCTGGTTGAAGCCACTATGGATCCGGTACATCAGGCTATTACCGACTCGGGTATAAGCATGAACGATATTGGCCGCGTTCTGATGGTTGGCGGATCTTCCCGCATACCTGCGGTACAGGAGGCGGTCAGGAGATATACGGGCAAGGAGCCTTTTAAGGGAATAAATCCTGATGAGTGCGTAGCAATGGGAGCTTGTCTACAGGGCGGCGTACTGGCTGGTTCAGTTGGCGGACTGCTTTTGCTTGATGTCACACCGCTGTCATTGGGTATTGAGACGGTTGGAGGAGTCTGTACCAGAGTTATTGAACGAAACACGACGCTCCCAATTTCTAAAAGCCAGGTCTTTTCTACTGCTGCTGATTATCAAACGTCTGTTGAGGTGAATGTTCTGCAGGGCGAGCGCCCGATGGCCAGCCAGAATAAATCACTGGGAAAATTCAGATTATCCGGTATACGCCGTGCTCCTCGAGGGGTTCCTCAGATACAGGTGACATTTAATATTGACACTAATGGAATTGTAAATGTCTCTGCGATGGACCTGGATACTGGAAAAAGCCAGGAGATAACCGTGACAGGCTCATCAAATATGAGCCAGGCGGATATAGATGCGGCCATAAGGGATGCACAGCAGTATGCCGCTGATGATGAGCATATACGTGAACGCGCCAGAGCGCGGGACCGAGCTGAACAGCTTTTATACAGAGCCGCCGCGGCTGAGAAGGGAATGGAAAGAAACCGTAAGAAACTGCTCACCGCGTCAGAAAAGCGCGTAAGGAGAGCACTGAAAGATGATAACGAAGCTGAACTAAACGCGGCTGTACAGGAACTGGAAGGATTATTAGATTAAACTATAAAAATCAGAGGCACATATTACATGCTTGCCTCTGATTTTTTCTTTACATGACATGGTAAACGGAGACAGGGCGGAGCGGCAATTAGACTGAGGCTATAACCTGTGTGTGTCGCCCCATTCACACATACTGTCAAGAATAGGGATAAGCGACTCCCCGCGCGGTGTGAGACTATACTCGACTTTTGGCGGTATTTGCGGATACTCTTTTCGCTGTATCAGACGGTCTGCCTCCAATTCCTTCAGTGTTAAACTGAGAGTTTTATAAGAGATGCCACCAATATACCGCTTCATCTCATTGAATCTGACAACACCGAATTCCATGAGGGTGTACAGAATAGTCATTTTGTACTTCCCATTGATGAGAGAAAGTGTGTAGCTAAAGCCGGTGCTGCTTAGACACTCGTCAGCAATGCATTTGTCAGTCATCGGACACTCTCCTTAAGGTAAGTATCATACTTAAATGTGCGTACTTGTATTAAATATCAATATATTTATAATTATATTATCAACTTCATATGAAGTCAATTCTGTGTGTATAAAGGAGTTTTAATTATGACAAAGGATTTTGGAGTAAAACCGTACCTGTTCCCAATGCCAACGTATATGATCGGGACATATAATGAAGATGATACTGTTGATGTTATGATGATGGCTTGGGGAGGAATATGCGCCGAAGATATGGTGGCACTGAATTTGGAGGCCGATCACAAAACAGTGGCAAATATTGAGAACAGAAAGTCGTTTACTCTTTCTATACCCAGCGTTGATACCATAAGAGAATCCGACTTTCTTGGTATTGCCACATCTAATAAAATGACTGATAAATTTGAGCGCACAGGATTGCATGCTGTCAAAAGCACAAGAGTAGACGCACCTATCATTACCGAATATCCAGTTGCGCTGGAGTGCGAAATGGTTGAGATGCAAAATCAACCATACGGACTTCGTGTTTTGGGAAAGATAATAAATGTTGTTGCAGATGAGAGAGTACTTGACGATGCTGGGAAAGTAGACACAGGGAAGATAAAGGCTTTTGCCTTTGACCAAATGCAAAGCGGGTATTACGTTATTGGGGAAAAAGTAGGCAAGGCGTGGAATAGCGGCGCTGATTTAATGAAAAACCAGTAACTTTTATATGAGGTACAGCCTCTTGACAAAATGAAGCACATATAAAATATTGTACTAATATGTGAAATTTTTAAAGGCGCGCGGATTTAGCCGCGCGCCTTTAAATTCGCCATATCCAAAAACGCTACCCTAACGGGTACTTAGTAAGACACATAAATCACGCTTTCAGCTCGACCCACAGAGAGTCATAAAGAGCAAGTGCATCTTCAGGAAGATTTAAGTAGACTTCACATCTGGAGAGGACTTCCTCACTGGGGAACATAACCTGAGAGGAGTAATCGTCCAGATCCTGAGCGTATATTTCGCATGCCTCAGTGTTGCCGCTGGCATATCCGGTGGCGTCCATGTTCGCGACGCACACATCAGTTCCGGCCATATAGTTTATAAACATCTCGGCAGCTTCCTTGTTTTCGCAACCTGCTGGTATACACATAGCGTCAACAAAGAAATTAGAGCCCTCATCAGGGATAACAAACTTGAGATCAGGATTGTTTTCAAGCATCATAAGGTAATCTCCAGCATAATAAGCGCCGATCAATGCCTCGCCGCCTTCCAGCTTGTCGTACATCTGATCCTGGAAATATCCCTGAACAAGAGGTTTTTGCTGTTCAAGCAGGTCAAAAGCCGCGCGTAGCTCAGTTTCATCTGTGGTATTCATCGAATATCCAAGATATTTCAGGGCAACGCCGAAGGCGTCTCTTGAGGAGTCAAACATAAGTATTTGGCCGGAGTACTGTTCATCAAACATGGCGCTCCAACTTGTTATCTCTTCGTCTATTTCAGCGCCGTTATATATGAGTCCAACTGTACCCCACATATAAGGTACGGTGTATTTATTATCGGGGTCATAGTTGAGGCCCTTGTATTCATCCCCGATTAGCGAAAAATTGGGGATGTTGTCATAGTTAAGCTCTTCAAGCATTCCCTCATTTGCCATTCTTCCGATCATATAGTCGGAAGTTATTATGACATCATAGTCGGCGCCGCCATTTTTCAGTGTTGCATAAAGGGCCTCGCATGTATCATATGTATTATAGTTTACCTTTATATTGTACTCATCTTCAAAAGCCTCATATGTGCTCTCATCAATATATTCGCCGAAATTGTAAACATTTATCTCGGCGTCATAACTTCCGCCGGAGCACCCGGAAAGAAGTCCTATGGATAAAACCATAGCCACAGCAAGGGAGACAGTCAAAAATTTTTTCATCTATTTTACCTCACAAAAGATTTCTTGATTTTCATTGATTCCTGCAACTTTTTTTCCTGCCTGGAGGAACGTATATTCACAACAATAAGCAGGATAAGAACTGTCAGGAAAAGTAAAGTGGATATGGCGTTTATTTTAGGCGTTACTCGCTTTTTTGTCATAGTGTATATTGCCATTGCCAGGGTCTGACTGTTAGAACCGGCAGTAAAGAAACTTATAACAAAGTCATCTATTGACATTGTAAAAGCAATGATTGCCCCATTTATTATACCAGGCATGATATCTGGTATGACAACTTTCCATATGGCAGAGAGCGGTGAACAGCCAAGATCCATCGCTGCGTCAACAAGATTCCTGTCCATCTGCTGAAGTTTGGGCATAACAGAAAGAATCACGTATGGAATATTAAACGTAATGTGGGCTATAAGCAGAGTCCCAAAACCTTGAGTAAACCTTGTAGGCAAATTAAATCCGAAAACCCTGTTGAGCCATCCTGTGAAATTACCCAAAAAACCGAACGCCGCAACAAAGAGAAGACACATGGAGACGCCGGTTATGATATCAGCGTTTATCATGGGAATGTTGTTTATGGCAAGCAGCGGAGCCCTGGTACGTTTTTTCATGTTGAAAAAACCTATTGCCGCGGCAGTACCAGCGACTGTCGCTACAAGCGCAGATATAATCGACACTGAAAAGGTGGTAGATAGTGAGGACATTATAAGTGAGTCCTCAAAAAGCTCTCCGTACCAGTCCAGCGTAAAGCCGCTCCATACAGTACGGCTGTTTGAGCTATTAAACGAAAAAACAATAAGGACTATTATTGGCGCGTAAAGAAAAACAAATGTCAGGATAGTCAGCACACGCCCGCCGACAGACGGTCTCTCTTTCAAAACATCACCGCCTGTTCTTCCTCGGCGCCAAACTTGTTCATTATTGTCATGCAGATTATTACGACTATCATCATTACAAGAGCGATGGCGCTGCCCAGATGGGGATTGTAAGTCCCTCCCAGAAACTGCATTTGGATAAGGTTTCCCAAAAGCATTATCTTGGCGCCTCCAAGGAGATCTGAGATGACAAAGGTGCTGACAGCGGGGACAAACACCATTGTTATACCAGAGAGAACTCCCGACAGACTTAATGGGAACACGACTTTACGGAAAACTGTACGCGGTGGGGCACCCAGATCCCTGGCGGCCTCCAGATAAGAGGAATCGATTTTAAGAATTACTGAGTAAATGGGCAGAATCATAAACGGAAGGTAATTGTAGACCATGCCCAGAACAACGGCGCCCTGGGTGTTTATCATTTCGAAATATTCAAGATCAGTGGACAGATGTGTCCCAAAAGTATTATTAATAAAACCGCTGATGGCGTTTATAAGGTCAAAAAGACCAATGGCTGCGAAAAACCTGTTTAAAAGTCCGGTGTTTTCCAGTATGGACATCCAGGAGTATGTACGCAGCAAAAAGTTCATCCACATAGGTAGCATTATGATCATGACGATCATACCCTGCAGACGGGATTTTTCCTTGGCAAGAGCATGTGCCACAGGGTAACCTATGAGAAGACAGATTGCAGTGGCAATGAAGGCCAGCAAAAAAGACCTGCCGAAAACAGTGAGGTAGCTGCCGCCCATACTGGTAAAATTATCAAGTGTCAGACTGCCTGTAGACGAGGTAAAAGCGTAAACAACGATAATCAGTATAGGAGCTACTACAAATAGCGCCATCCAAAATATATAAGGGTAGGCAAAGGCTTTAGCTTTCATAGTATTCCTCCTCGTCTACAGACTCCTCCTCTTGATATTCAGCATCGCTGATTTCGTCATATTCTGCGCTGTAGGAGCTGTAGTCGCCATACATACCTGAATACTCGCTTTTTTTCATAACATGGAAACTGTCGGGATCGAGTTTGATACCTATATGGGAACCAACTGGGCAAAAGTCGGTTGTCTCTATGAGCCATTTGAAACCTTTAAAATCTACTATTATGTCATAATGCATACCCTTAAATGTTACGCTGGTTACAAGTCCGGTAAGCGCACCCTGCGTGACGTCGACTATATCTACATCTTCTGGACGGATAACTACGTCAACTGGCTCATCTTTTTCAAACCCACTGTCCACACACTGAAATTGCCTGCCGAAAATCTCCACAAGTCTGTCAGCGCGCATTATACCGTCAACAATGTTTGACTCCCCAATAAAATCGGCTACAAAAGCATTTTTTGGCTCATTGTATATATCCTCAGGGGTGCCAATCTGTTGTATCTTTCCATTGTTCATAACAACTACTGTATCGCTCATGGCAAGAGCTTCTTCCTGGTCGTGGGTTACGTATATAAATGTAATTCCCATCTGCTGCTGAATGCGTTTGAGCTCCTGCTGCATGTCTTTACGCAGGCGCATATCGAGAGCTCCCAACGGCTCATCTAAAAGCAGCACTTTTGGGCGGTTAACAAGGGCGCGTGCTATTGCCACGCGCTGCTGCTGACCGCCTGAGAGGGATGATACAGTTCGTTTTTCAAAGCCCTTCAATGAGACGACTTCCAACATTTCCTGTACCCGCTGATCGATCTCATCTTTTGAGAGCTTTACTTTTTTCGATTTTTTACGCTTTCCTCTGCCAGAGGACTCTGAATTTATATCTGTTCCGCCTTCGTCAACAGACTTTGGTATACGCAGCCCGAAAGCCACGTTGTCATACACGTTCAAATGCGGAAAAAGAGCGTATTTTTGAAATACGGTGTTTACCTGCCGAAGGTATGGCGGAACATCATTAATCCTCACCCCGTCGAAAAAGACATCACCTGATGTTGGCACCAGGAAACCGCCTATAATCCGCAGCGTCGTTGTCTTACCGCAACCGCTGGGTCCGAGCAGCGTGAGGAATTCCTTATCGTTAAAATAGATATTCATGTTGTCCAGAACGGTATCACCGTCAAATGTCATGGACACGTCTTTAAGACGAATGAGCTCTTTTGACATTATCCTCCCCCTCATTTCACCGAATTATAAAAGCCTTATATAAGACTAGGACTTAAATATACATATTCCTCAGTGAAAAGTCAATGAGTATTCATGTTAAATAAAATAATTTTTCGACAAATTCAGGCAAAATTGCGGTAAATTCCCGGCCATTTAAATAATCTAATAACCCACCATTACTTTTAAATGCAAAACGGAGTTTATATGAGCATAGAGCCTGGCCTGGGATACTCAGACCTTGAGGCAGTTTTCTGCTGCCATATTTGCCGTCTCCAACAAGAGGATGGCCTGCTGAGGAAAACTGCGCGCGAATCTGATGGGTGCGTCCTGTTAAGAGTTCACATTCCAACAGAGAGATTCCGTTGGAGACTCTAAGAGTTTTATAGCGCGTAATTGCTGTCTTTGCGCCGCGTTCAGGTGTAGAACGTACGTATACACGGTTTTGCTTTGCGTCTTTAAAGATATATCCGCGCAATTCACCTGAAGGAGGGGAGAGCTCTCCCCAGACTGCTGCCAGATATATTTTGTCTATCTCCCTTGAACGTATTTTCTCGTCTATTATGCGAAGCGACTGGGCGTTTTTGGCGGCTATGACAATCCCGCCGGTGTTTCTGTCTATTCTGTTGCAAAGGGCTGGAGAGAAAGAATTTTCATCCTTGGGGTCCCATTGACCGCTTTTATAAAGATATGCTTTTATATTTGAGATAAGCGTATTGTAATCCCACTCTCCTGCTGAGTGGCAAAGAACACCGACCTTCTTGTCTGCCAGCAGTATATTGTCGTCTTCGTATATTATATCAACTCTGGGAGTGTTAATTTTCAGATACGCATTATCTTCTGTGAGACGCTGGAAAAACTCGTCGTTTATATATAGCTGCACCGCATCGCCGGCGACGAGACGGGTATCCCTTTTCGAGCCTTTTCCGTTTACTTTGATACGTTTCAGGCGGATATATTTTTGCAGGAGAGATTCAGGAAGCAGGGGAACGGCCTTACCAATAAATCTGTCAAGCCGCTGACCGGCGTCATTTTTGTTTATTATGAATTCTTTCATGTAAATCCGCCTTATCCCATGATTTTAATATGATTATACCATTAAAAGGCCTGTGCGGCAACGGAACCAATCAACGGGAGATGGAAAATTCCTTGGAAAAATATATTTTTTAAAATTTTGCTTGCATTTTTCTGTTTCGTCTGCTACTATAATATAGCTCTTTAATTCAAGGCAAGGAGGTGCAGCAGATGGCAAAGTGTGAGTTTTGCGGTAAGGGTGTTACTTTCGGCATTAAGGTTAGCCATTCCCATAGGCGTTCCAACCGTGCCTGGAAGCCAAATGTTAAGCGCGTAAAGGCGGTTGTTGACGGAACTAATCGTCACGTCTATGTCTGTACCAGGTGCCTCCGCAGCGGAAAAGTTACCCGCGCTGTGTAATCGGTAGATACTGCATAAAAATGCCCGCAGTCATATGACTGCGGGCATTTTTATATGCCTGTCTGGCACATATTGAAGCACCAGGCTTTTATTGGTATAATAAATGCACTCTATATAAAAACGGGGAAATGACAATATGAAGAAAACGTGTATTTTTCTGCTCCTAATCGGCGGCGCCCTCGTTTTATGGGGGATAGTGGACGTTTATAACTGGGCTACGACTGGTAAGCAGCTCATTGAGCTTTATCCCGATGTGTCCAGCATTGCCGAACTGGTGCGCTATTCACTCCTAAGCGGAATAATCAAGGCAATCCTGGGGATGACTATGGCCGCTGCAACGTATATCATCTCAAAGAAAGCGGGATAAAACGTGAAGACACTTTATCTAATTGGCGGACCTATGGGAGTAGGAAAGACTGCCGTATCAAATAATCTGAAAAAACTTCTGCCTGACAGCGTATTCCTTGACGGGGACTGGTGCTGGGACGCGTATCCGTTTAGAGTGACGGAAGAGACAAAAGCAATGGTCCTGAAAAACATACAATTTCTGCTGAACAGTTTTATAAAGTGCACAGCATATAAGAACATTATTTTTTGCTGGGTTATGCATATGCAGGAGATAATCAATGATATAATCTCCGGCATAGATGTATCCAGCTGCAGGGTGATAAAGGTATCTCTTTTATCCGATGGCAATACGCTCCGCAGCAGGCTTATGAAGGATGTGGCGATGGATCTACGCAAAGAGGACGTTATTGAGAGAAGCCTTGCATATTTGCCTTTATATAATGGCCTTGATACTATAAAGGTTGATACTAACAGCAAAACTGCGGGAGAAGTTGCGGAGGAAATAGCGAGTCTGGACTGTTAAATAGGTATAATTTTAATAACCTAAACGCCGCACTTTGTGATTATCTGTCATAAAGTGCGGCGTTTGAGTTGTAAATTTTTATATCGAATCTATAATTATTCCACACTTGCACCAAAAGGAGTCAGAGCAAGTTTTGCAAATTTAAAGCACTGAAGGCCAAAGGGTATGCCAATGACTGTCACGCAAAGTACTATACCGTTTAGAACAGCCGACAGGGCCAGTGGAATACCGCCGAATATCACCCAAAACACATTAGCTACTGCTGACATCGCTCCGCCCCCATAGCGGATCTCTTTGCCAAAAGGAAAAAATACCAGCGAAGCAAGCTTAAAACACTGCAGTCCGATGGGTATCCCAATTATAGTTATGCACCATAATACTCCTGTCAAAGTCCACGCCAGCCCCTGCCACAGTCCGCAAAACAGAAACCACAGCGCATTTCCAAGGCATCCTATCTCCATCACCTCCCAGCTGCATCATTATAGACCATATACAAAGCAAATTCCATCAGAATGTTTTTTCTACCTATAACATTTCACAATAAACCATGCTATACATTTATCTTTAAAATTTACCGGAGGCAGAATTCCTTGCCTCCGGCAGTTAATTAAGGTAAAGGGTTGACGGGCTGGAAAATGCTTTAAAGATTCTCCCCACGCTGACGTATTGTAAGTCGTATTGGAGTGCCTTCCAGACCAAATACGCTGCGTAGCTGGTTCTCGATATATCTCTGATATGAGAAGTGGAAGAGCTCTGAGTTATTGCAGAAGACAACAAAAGAAGGCGGCTTTATGCCAGTTTGAGTCATATAGAATATTTTTAGCCGTTTTCCCTTATCGCTGGGGGGCTGTACTCTTGCTTGTGCGTCGGCTAACACATTGTTGAGCATACCGGTGGTTATACGCATACTGCTCTGCTCATTTACAAAATTTACAAGTTCAAATATTCTTTCAACACGTTGACCTGTCAGCGCAGAGACAAAGAGAATTGGCGCATAGGACATAAAGGAGAGATCGCGCTGTATGGCCTCTCTCATCTTATCCATTGTGTTGGTATCTTTTTCTACAAGATCCCACTTATTTACAAGGACTATGCTGGCCTTACCGGATTCATGCGCCATGCCGGCGACTTTGGTGTCCTGTTCGGTGACTCCGTCACGAGCGTCTATCATTATCAGGCAGACGTCGGCTCTATCGATTGCCATCTGAGCTCTGAGAACGGAATATTTTTCGACTTTATCCTCGACTCTTGAACGACGGCGCATACCGGCAGTGTCAATTAGAATATATTTCCCATACTCATTGGAAAAAGGCGTATCGACGGCGTCTCTGGTGGTGCCGGCTATGTCGGAGACAATCACACGTTCTTCGCCTAAAATCCGGTTGACAATTGAAGATTTTCCAACATTAGGTTTGCCGATAAAAGCAATTTTGACAGCATCTTCATCCTGTGTTTCCTCCTCTTCAGAGGGGAAGTATTTCATACATGCGTCTAAAAGATCACCTGTGCCGTGGCCATGGACTGCGGATACGGCTATTGGATCGCCCAGGCCCAGAGCGTAAAATTCATAAATAGCAGGGTCTACAGTGCCAACTGAATCCATCTTATTAACTGCCAGGACTATCGGCTTACCAGAGCGCAGAAGCATAGTTGCAACGTCTTCATCAGCTGCCGTAACGCCTGTAGTAACATCGCCTACAAATATTATTACGTCTGCTGAATCTACCGCGGCAAGAGCCTGGTTACGCATAAATTCAAGTATCTGACTGTCTGTTTTCGGTTCAATGCCGCCAGTGTCAATAAGGTCAAAGGTTCGGCCGGACCATTCACATTCGGCATAAAGCCTGTCTCTGGTGACTCCGGGGGTATCCTCTACAATAGATAGTCTTCTGCCGACCAACCTGTTGAATAACATGGACTTTCCCACGTTGGGTCTTCCAACTATGGCGACTAAGGGTTTTGACATGATATCACTCCTAATCCATCATAGCGTCCAATAAGACGCCGCCGTCGTTTTCTATGGGTATAACAGGTACTCCTAACTCTGATGTGACTTCGTCCAATGTGATGTCGTCTAAAAATATACCGCCGCCGTCACGCAGCATTCTGTTTGTAATATAAACACGCCTTCCAAGATCTCTGCCTTTAAGCTGAGTAATCAGATCTCTGCCTGTTATAAGTCCCGCAACGTCTACGCTGTGCCCAAAAAAGTCGTTGACGATAGGGTAGACGCGTCCGTCTATTTCTGGAAATCGTGATGTGGCAGTGTCAAGAAGCTGCTTTATAGTGCTCGCAGCCGCTACGCCTGTAGCGATGGAGAAGGGAGTACCAGAAGCAGGACCGCTCACCATGTCAAGTGCGTCCTGAAACTCAGATATGAGCAGCCGTATAAGGCCAACTCCGTTTTCCAGCTGCGGGTATCCCTCATAGAAATCTTCATCTGGTATTGGAAGACTGGCTTTCAAGTACAATTCATCTGAACAGAAAAAAATACGGCTTCCATATTTTTTAAGGTATATTTCTGACTGCTTTTCTACCAAATGGACTGTTTGGATAGCTCCATCTTTACTAAATGGTGTGAGCGGGTATAATCCCTGACGGTGCCCAGTGAGACCAACTGGTATGACAGACACGCTGTGCATGGATGGGTATAACGCTGAGAGCTGCTCCATTGTACGGAGAAGTTCCTCGCCGTCGTTGATGCCGGGACAGCAGACTATCTGGCAATTCATCTCTATACCGGCATCGGCAAAGCGCCGTATGGCTTCAATGCCGCGCCCTGCGTTTTTGTTTCCCAGCATCATACATCTCAGGTCAGGATCCATGGTATGAACAGATATATTTATTGGGCTTATTTTCAAATCTATTACCCGCTGGATGGCGCGTTCGGACATATTTGTAAGAGTGACATAGCTGCCGGTTAGAAAAGAAAGGCGGACATCGTCATCTTTGAAGTACAGTGTCTCTCTCATACCTGGTGGAAGCTGATCGACAAAACAGAATATGCAGTTATTGGCGCATGCTCTGGGCGAATCCATGAGATATTCTTCAAATTCCAGTCCCGCGTCCTCGCCCTCATCTTTTAAGAGCTCTATAATCTCTCTGCTGCCGTCTTTATGCTGTATCAGAAAAGACGGATCGGCATCATAAGAGTAATACATATAATCAAGTACATCGGCAATTGGCCGCCCGTTTATCTCTAACAGAGTGTCGCCGGGAATTATGCCGGCGTCAAAAGCGGCGCTGTCATTATCGACGCGGCTCACCGTATTGAGCATATTTTCGCCTCCCGCTCATAAGATTATAATAAAAAACGGCGGGAATTCCCGCCGTTTTTTAGGTTCGATTTATTTGCTTTCCACAGAGACGACGTCACGCCCGTTATAAGAGCCGCAGGCCTTGCAAGCCCTGTGGGGCAGACGGAGTTCGCCGCACTTGGGGCAAGCAACGAGACCGGGAACAGCCAGCTTCCAGTTGGAGCCACGCCTCTTGTCTCTTCTTGCTTTCGAAACCTTCCCCTTTGGTACTGCCATAATGACACCTCCTGTTATTTATCGTTCTCCAGGAGCTGTCCTAAGACAGCCAGCCTGGGGTCGCGGTCTTCCCTGCAATCGCAGGGGCCATCATTTAGATCCTTGCCACATTTTGGACAAAGTCCTTTGCAGTCAGGTTTGCACAACTGGCGCTGTTCCATGTTGAGAACCAGGGCAGTGCCCGCAATTTCCCACATGTCGGCAAAACCGTTGTCAAGCAGATAGTAATCAGTGTTCTCTTCATCTTGAAGCTCATTGGCTAACAACGAGTAGATCCTGAGGGCCACGTGCTTGGGAAACTCTTTAAGACATCTGGCGCAAACGCACGTCATATCTGTTGACAAGTGTCCTTCCAGCACCAGCACACCGGCTCGATTTTCGACTTTGCCTGTTACATGGAGTGGAGCCAGAAATTCCTTGACGGAGTCAAAATGGAGTTTGCTGAGATCCATCTCCATATCGAAAGGAACAACACCGCCAGGTATGTTTATAATAGTTCTTAAATCAAGAAGCATAGAGAACATCTCCTGCGCCTGATAGTCGCGCTAAAGTATTATAATTTAATTGTCCGCTGATGTCAACAATTATTTGTGTTTTATACTTTAATT
This sequence comes from uncultured Oscillospiraceae bacterium, assembly GCA_944385785.1. GTDB lineage: Bacteria > Bacillota > Clostridia > Oscillospirales > Oscillospiraceae > RUG626. Next base: position 54,254 of record CALWYO010000032.1, read on the forward strand.
AAAAAGAAATATGTATTCTGATTTGCAGAGAGATGATATAAACAGATTGAGTTTGCCAAAGCGCATGAGCCGTGGTAAAATAATTAATATCAAATATTCAGGAAATACTGAGTAGTAATACGAGACTTGTTCTGATGCAGGATGACACGCCGTCTTTTAATTGTTGTATTTGTTGATGACTGATATTTATCAGTTGAGCTGAAAATACTTGCCAAAACTGAGATTTTTTTATAAAATTTTATATGATGATAAATGCGGCGTCAACGCCGTAATATGGAGGTGCAGCGGAAATGGAACCAGAAAACGGGATGTTGCTCAAAAGCCTCGTAGAGGAAATAGGCCTGCAAGTAGTATATAAATCAACAGATTACGACAGGGTTGTAATTTCAAGCCAGGTTATTAACCGTCCGGGTCTTCAGCTCACCGGCTTTTATGACCACTTTACGGCAAACCGATTGCAGATAATAGGAATAATTGAGGACGCATATTTACATGAATTTCCTGAGGATGTGAGACAGCAGAAGTTTTATGACCTTATGGAGAGCGGGATACCGGCGCTTATCATAGCCCACGATGTTGAGACTATGCCTGAATGCGTTGTGGCGGCGGAGAAATATGATGTTACGCTTTTAAAATCAGGTAAGGATACTTCGGAAATAATCGTTACAATGATGACCAGGCTCAACAATGCCCTGGCCCCGAAGATCATGCGCCACGGTGTATTTGTTGAAGTCTACGGGGAAGGACTGCTTATAATCGGGGAGAGCGGTATGGGTAAAAGTGAGACGGCGCTTGAGCTGATAAAGAGGGGACACCGTCTGATATCCGACGATGCAGTTAATATTAAAAAGATAAATTCATCAACACTCATGGGAACGGCACCGGACCTTATACGTAATTATATTGAACTCAGAGGCATAGGCGTTGTTGACGTCCGGCATATTTTTGGCAATGGAGCCGTGAAAATGGGCGAAAAGATCGACCTTGTAGTGCGGCTTGAGACATGGAAACAGGATGCTACATATGATAGATTGGGTAATAATACACAGTATATAGATATCTTGGGAGTAAAACTTCCATATCTGACTGTACCTGTAACGCCGGGAAGGAATTTGGCTGTAATATTGGAAGTGGCCGCCATGAACAACAGGCAAAAACGTATGGGCTACGATTCTGCCAGAGACTTTTCTGAGAGGCTTGACCAGTATTTTGACGCTTTGGAAGAGGGCTGACAATGGATAATTTTGTCTCACTTGTAAAAGAGGCCGCCGGAAAAGATCCGGGTATGTGTATACTTGAAGATGTAAAGATGAAAGACTACACCACTTTCAAAATAGGCGGTCCGGTGAGACTAATGGTGTTCCCAGAGAATACAGACCAGCTGGAGCAGTTTATCCGGATGTGTGACTGTTATGGAGTAGAGAGGTTGGTTATCGGCAATGGATCGAATCTGCTTGTCTCTGACAGGGAACATGATATTGCAGTTATAAATATGTGCCGTATGGACAAAGTGAAGGTGGATGACACAATTATTACCGCTGAGGCAGGAGCAAAGCTTTCAAAGATTGCCGCATATGCACAGAAAAGCGGACTCTCAGGCTTTGAATTTGCCTCAGGAATACCTGGCACAATGGGTGGCGCAGTTATAATGAATGCCGGCGCTTATGGCGGAGAGATCAAAGATGTTGTCGTCACTGTAAAGGTGATGGAAGAAGGCCGAGCGGTGAAATCCTATAATAATAATGAATGCGATTTCAGATACCGGCATAGCAAGTTTGATGAAAATGATATAGTTCTCTCTGCTGCTATCCGGCTAAAACATGAAGAACCGGAAAAAATACGGTCCAGAATGGAGGAACTTGCCGCCAGACGAAGGGAAAAACAGCCGATAGCTATGCCATCGGCCGGAAGTACGTTTAAGAGACCGGAGAGAGGATACGCTGCCGCGCTCATTGAGGAATCGGGACTTAAAGGATTTGCCATTGGCGGAGCCAAGGTATCTGAAAAACATTCGGGGTTTATAGTCAATACAGGTGGAGCTTCTTTTGATGATGTTTTGAGCTTAATCGATTATGTGAAGAAGACTGTTTTTAATAAAACAGGGGTGGTTTTATCACCTGAGGTAAAGATAATCCGCTAAAGAAAGAGATGACAGGCTGTGGAGATACTTATAATATCTGGGCTTTCAGGAGCTGGAAAAAGCCGAGTAGCTGCGGCATTAGAGGATTTGGACTTTTACTGTGTGGATAATATGCCTGTATCATTGATACCAAAGTTCGCCGAGCTTTGCGCCGCAACAAGGGGCCGATATGAAAGGGTTGCCCTTGTTACTGATGTCAGAAGCAGGGAGAGCTTTGACGAGCTGTTTGAAGCTTTGGATGAGCTTATGGCACTGGGGTTTGAATATAAGATACTCTATGTCGATGCAACTGTAGAGACAATTGTTAAACGCTATAAAGAAACTCGCCGCAGACATCCCTTAGATGGGGAGAGCGGTGGACTTGAGCAGGCTGTAAGAAAAGAGATAAAAATACTTGAGCCGGTAAGAAGAAGGGCTGATTACACTATCGATACTTCCGGACTTACCCTTGGCAGATTGCAAAGGACGCTTTTCCGTATGTTTGGAGCCGGTGGTGAGGATAGGATGCGCGTAAGCGTAATGTCTTTTGGATTCAAGTACGGAATACCTATTGAGGCAGATATAGTATTTGACGTCCGGTTTCTGCCGAATCCATTTTATGTTCCTGAATTAATGGAAAAAAGCGGCCTTGAGAAAGACGTTGCCGACTATGTTCTCAGCTCCGAACAGGCTAACAAGTTTATGGATAAGTTTCGCGACCTTATTGATTTTTTGCTTCCGAACTATGAAGAGGAGGGAAAGACTTCGCTTACCATATGTATTGGTTGCACAGGCGGACGCCATCGGTCGGTGGCAGTTACGGAGTCTCTGGCAAAGTATTTGGCAGATAAAGGGCATGAGACGGAATGTATACACAGAGATATTGACAAGGTCTGAGCTGCTAAGGGACGGCCAGGCTTTCAAAAGGAGGGAAACGGATTGTCGTTTTCGTCAGAAGTTAAGGCTGAACTCTGCCGTTCTGATATGGGCACAAGAGCTTGTGCGATTGCAGAGTGTTATGGCGTATTACTTTTCTGCAATATGTTTACTGCCAATGAGATAAAAATAGTTACTGGATCCAATGATTTTGCGGCGAGACTGCCCAAACTGTTTGAAAGAGCTTTTGACATAACATTTGATGTATTGCCTTCAAAGGCTGATAGTGGAAGACACATATTATTGATTAAAGATACCGATAAAATTTCCAGAGTGCTGGAAGCCTTTGGATACGATCCGAAAGGCGTAGTTGCCCATCATGTCAATCTTGGCATATTGGAAGAAGATGACTGCAGAGAGAGCTTTGTCCGAGGGGCTTTCCTTGCTGGCGGCAGTATTACTGACCCTGAGAAGAGATATCATCTGGAGCTTGTTACTGATCATTACAGAGTCAGCAGGGAGATAACTGCTCTTTTTGTAGATATGGGATTTGAACCGCGGTGCGTAGTGCGCGGTGGGAACTACATAATGTATTTTAAGCAAAGCTCTGTGATTGAAGATTTACTCACCACCATAGGTGCACCTGTTTCTGCAATGGGGGTAATGTCGGCAAAGATAGAAAAAGACATGACAAACACGGTGAATAGAAAGGTGAACTGCGATACGGCAAATGTGACAAAGACTGTAGAGGCTTCAGCGGCGCAGATGGCTGCCATAAAAAAACTTAGAGAACATATGGCCTTTGACGAGTTGCCAGAAAGATTGCGTGATACTGCATTACTACGCGAGAAGTATCCGGAACTGGCGCTTTCTGAACTGGCAAAGGTAGCAGTACCTCCCGTAACAAAGTCCTGCCTTAATCATCGGTTGAGAAAACTTGTGGAAGTATCTGAAAAACTGGGCAGATAATGCGCGGGCCAGTGTCCGCGCATTATCTGTTTTACCTAAAATTAATTGGGAGATATAGAGAATGGCATTCACACATCTTCATGTACACAGCGAATACAGCCTACTTGACGGCGCTTGCAGGATAAAGGATTTGCCTGCCAGAGCTAAGGAGATGGGTCAGACGTCGTTGGCCATTACTGACCACGGCGCCATGTACGGCGCCATAGCCTTTTATAAAGAGTGCCTGAAAGAGGGAATTAAACCGATAATCGGCTGCGAGGTGTATGTTGCGCCAAGGAATAGATTCCAAAAAGAACATGGTGCTGACAGTGAGCGGTATCATCTCATTCTGCTCTGTAAAAATGAGACAGGCTATAGAAACTTGTGCTACATGGTGAGTATGGCATTTGTAGAAGGATTCTATGTGAAGCCAAGAGTCGATATGGACTTGCTCAGAGAACATTCAGAGGGACTGATAGCACTTTCTGCGTGTATTCAGGGCATAGTACCTAAACTTATAATAGATGGAAGATATGACGAGGCAAAGAATAAAGCCTTGGAGATGCTAAACATTTTTGGAGAAGGAAACTATTACCTTGAGCTCCAGGACCACGGTATACCCGAGGAAAAAGTTGCGGCAAATGGGCTTATAAAGTTAAGTGAAGAGACAGGCATACCTCTTGTTGTTACCAACGACGCTCACTATTTAAGAAGGACTGACGCACAGGCACAGGATGTGCTTATGTGTATACAGACAGGGAAAACCGTGGAAGAGGACGACAGAATGAAGTTCCACGGCAGCGAACTATATCTGAAGACCGAGGCGGAGATGCGAGTGCTCTTCCCATACGTACCAGAAGCTGCGGATAACACCGAGAAAATTGCGGAAATGTGTAATCTGGAATTTGAATTTGGCCATTACCACTTGCC
>CALWYO010000033.1 GCA_944385785.1 uncultured Oscillospiraceae bacterium
TTTCCAGCAGATTCGCCGAAATAATGATTGATGAGTATCAGGATGTAAATGAAATCCAGGAGATTATTTTTTCATCTGTGTCCCAAAATAGAGAAAATATCTTTATGGTTGGCGATGTAAAACAGTCCATATATCGATTCAGATTGGCTGATCCCACTATTTTTTTGAATAAATACCGATTCTTTAAAGATGTGGACGACGCCGTAGAAGGAGAGGGGAGAAGAGTAATCCTTTCAAGGAATTTCCGGTCCAGAAAAGAGATACTGGATAGCGTGAACTTTGTCTTTAAAAATGTGATGAGCCGGAAATTCGGAGAGCTGGATTATACTGAGCAGGAATATCTATATGCCGGAGCGGAGTACTGTGAATGTGATGAGGAGCCCGTAGAAGTTGACCTGCTGGATTTAAGTGCCAGTGAAGAATGGTGTGACTTAAGCAGAAGTCAGGCAGAGGCCCAATTTGTTTCAAGCCGAATAAAGGAGTTAATTGCAACGGGAAAAGTATCCAACGGCGCATCTGGAACCAGACCCGTAGAGTATGGAGATATTGCGGTGCTGATGCGATCCCCAAGAAGTCATCTGCGAGAGTGGATAGAACAGTTTACAAAAGACGGGATTCCTGTTAATGCCGATGTTGATACAAACTTCTTTGACGAACCTGAAGTGACAATAGTAGTGTCTCTTTTGACTATTATTGATAACCCAAGACAGGATATTCCGCTGATTTCCGTCTTGAGAAGCCCTATCTATGGGTTCACTCCTGATGACTTGGCAAAGATAAGAATGTGCGACAGAGAGGGAAGTTTCTATTCGGCACTGGTTAAGTCCTCAGAAGAAAATGAAAAGAGTAGAGAGTTTTTAAACCAGTTAAACAGTTTCCGCGATATAGCCCCTGATATGCCGGCGGATAGATTCGTATGGTTTTTATTTCGGCAGACTGGCATGCTTGCCATTGCAGGAGCTATGCCTGAGGGTAAGAAGAGAAGAGAAAATTTAATGACACTTTTTCAATTGGCAAGCAGACTGGAAGAAAATGGATACAAAGGTCTTTTCGGGTTTATTACATACATACGTGAAATGATGACAAGGGGAGAATCTCCTGCCGATAGCAGATCTACTTCCAGTTCAAATTCTGTTACCATAATGAGCATACACAAGTCTAAAGGTCTTGAATTCCCGATTGTTATTCTCGCGGATCTGGCAAAGCGTTTTAACACTGATGATTCAAACAGGCCGCTTCTCATACATCCGGAATTAGGCGCAGGGCCTAAACACATTGATGCAGTGAGAAGACTGGCCTACCCGACAATAGCTAGGACAGCTATAAGATATAAGCTGATTTCTGAAAGTATGTCTGAAGAGCTTAGGGTGCTGTACGTAGCTATGACAAGAGCAAGAGAAAAACTGATAATGCTGATAACATACAAAAATGCACAGAGGGAGATTTCCAGACTGTTAGATGTACCTCTTCCAGCACCTCCGCAAGTGTTGGAGGAGACTCACAGCGCGGCCGACTGGATTTTAATGACTGGACTGCACAGGCCGGAGAGCGGACCGATACGATATGGAATGTCCGTGGTGCCATGCGCCACAGACGGCGTCTGGAAAACAAATCTTGTGAACGGGCCTCCTATGATTCAGGAATCTGGCAATAATGATACGCCATTAAATAAAGAAGCTTCAAATGTGGAAAAGCGCGTGATTCGATTAGCTGAGAGAATGAACTATAAATATCCATATAGTGATGCCGTTAGCCTTCCATCAAAGGTAACTGCAACTGAATTAAAAGGCACTTACAGATTCCAGGAGGCGGCGGAGGAAGCCCAGCCAATCACAGGCTTGAATAGTAAAATACTGCCCCTTAGACGGCCTGACTTTATGGAGGGAGTGCGAGGATTAACGGCTGCACAAAAGGGAACAGCCACTCATATAGTTATGCAGTTTATAGATTTTAATAAGTGTTTGACCGCTGATGGAGTTAGAGAAGAAATAGAACGTCTTAGATCATTGAGAACAATTACTGACGAACAGGCTGAAGCAGTTTCGCCGTCAGTAATAACCAGGTTTTTTAATAGTAATTCAGGGCAGATAATAACGGGAGCAGATAAACTATGGCGAGAGTTTAAATTTTCGCTGCTTGTGGATTCAGGAGATATACCAGGCTTTTCATCTGGAGAGAATCTACTGCTACAAGGCGTAGTGGACTGCTGTGCTGAGAAAAATGGAGAGCTTACTATTTTGGATTTTAAGACAGACTTTGTAACAGATAAGACGGTTCAAGAAAAAGCCGAGGGCTACAGAGGTCAGCTTGAGGCGTATGCCCTGGCAATGGAGCGAATACTTAAGAAGCCGGTTACAAAGAAAGTGCTGTGCTTTTTATCTGCCGGTATTGATGTGGAGATGTGATTTATTTATATGGATATATTTGTTTTTATAGATATTAAGAAAAAGTAGTTGCTTTTTTGACAATGTAGTGGTAAAATACACTTTGCGTGATTATCATGCTCATACGCTGACGAAAGAGGTGAACATAATGAAGGAAGGTATCCATCCAAAGTACGAACAGACAACCATCAGGTGCGCCTGCGGTGAGGTTATAGAGACGGGCAGTACAAAGAGTGATATTAAGGTTGAGATTTGCTCAAAGTGTCACCCCTTTTATACCGGTAAACAAAAACTGGTTGATACCAGCGGCCGTGTTGATAAGTTCAACAAGAAATTTGGCCTCAAGTAATTGGATGTAATGTTTTAAGGGACTGCGTTTAACGCAGTCCCTTAAATTTTGCATATCATCCCCAAAC
>CALWYO010000034.1 GCA_944385785.1 uncultured Oscillospiraceae bacterium
AATCTTGAAGCTCCTTTTAACTACGGTACTGTCGCTTGGCACAATGCCGAAGAGTGCTATGTGTTCCACAATGCTGAATATATAGAGGCACAGTACATCCCACAGGTCTCTGAAAGACTTCAGGATCAGATGGCTGGCGCATGGGTGCAGTTTGCAACTACCGGCGACCCCAACTTTGAGCTGATCCCCAATTGGCCAAAGGCTACTGCTGATTCCGTACCTACTATCCGTTTTGATGAGGTCACTGACGTCAAAGTAGACTACGATCAGAAGCTCATGGACGCTTATCCCGATATTCCAAGAAAGAGTTTCCCTGGCTCAGGAAAGATGTACGCCATCTACGGAATTGATCCTGAGGCATAAGCAAATAGATATCATTTCTATAAATTTGCATACCTTCCTTACAATAATACTTATATAATATTGAAGCTCCGCCGGACCTTAGGTCCGGCGGAGCTTCATTGTTCAGTACATTTTTATATTGGAATCAGACAGCTACGTATTTAAGCCGACGCTTGTCTACAGTCTTCATAAATGCTTAATGAAATAATACTGTTTGCTGTCCTTAAAGCAGGGATCAATACAGAACAATTCAGTATAACCCATAGAACGGTAAAAATCCGGCGCCTGGAAGCTGTATGTGTTCAGAATGACACGCTTTATACCATTATCTCTGGCCATATTTTCTACATGCCCCAGCAGCGCCCGTCCATATCCCTTTTTCCTGTAAGGTTCCCTTACACACAGGAATTCCACTTCCAGCGTGTCAAAAGCCGCTTCGGCAACTATTCCCGCAACCAGTTGTCCATTCTCTTCAATATGACAGCTAAAATCGCCGGAATCGCACATATACGAGGAATTATATTCCTGGATCATATGGTGGATCTTCTCGCTGTCGTCCTCTGTGTTCTTTTTTATCAGCATCTCTACTTACTGTATTGGCTCAAAATCTGCGGCTCCATGTTTGCACAGCGGGCAAATAAAGTCCTCAGGCAGTTCGTCGCCCTCATAGATGTAGCCGCACACTTTGCAAACAAATCCCTTCTTGCCCTCTGTCTGTGGCTTGGGCTTTACATTATTCTGGTAATAGGTATAAGTCATGGTATCCTTATCGCTCATCACCCTCGCCTCTGTCACTGAGCAGATAAACATGCCGTGAGATCCAAGATCGACATACTGTTCCACCTTCAGCGATATCACCGCGTTTATATATTTTGGAAGTATCCTCAGGCCATTATCTGACCTGACTTCACTCCACCCTGCAAATTTATCTGCCACTCTGCCGCTTTGGAATCCAAAATCCTGAAATACGGAGAAAGGCGCTTCCACAGACAGGCAGTTTACATTCATAATGCCAGTCTGTTTTATCACATGGTGCGAATAATTTGCCTTATTTATATTTACAGCAACGCGGTTGGGGTTGTCCGAAACTTGTGTTACAGTATTTACAATGAGTCCGTTGTCTCTCTTTCCATCATTGGACGTCACCACATAGAGCCCATACCCTATGCGGAATAGAGCAGTGAGATCATTCTTATTTGCCGCCTCAGGAGACTGTGCAATATACTCGCGGCACAATTCGTCGGCCATCGCCTCAAGTTGTTCAGCGTTTTCGCTTTTAACCGTGGACATTATCCTGACTGTTGTATTGAGCCAGGATATCTTTTTGCTCTGAGCAAACATTCCCTTCATAACTTTCGCTGCAAGGGGTGCCCATGAACCGTTCTCAATAAGTCCAATGGTGCGTTTCTGATAGTCTCTCTCAGTTAAATGCTCAATAAAATCCCTCATGAATGGGAATATACCAGCATTATACGTTGTAGTCGCAAGGACCAGTTTGCCATAGCGGAACGCATTTTCAACCGCCTTTGACATATCCTCCCTGGCCAGATCGCATATGACTACCTGTGGACAACCTTTGGCCCTCAGTTTTTCAGCCAGCAGCTCCACTGCTTTTTTCGTATGTCCGTATACAGACGTGTATGCTATCATAATGCCCTCAGTCTCCACGGCATAAGAGGACCATACGTTATATTTCTCTATATAATGTCCCAAATTCTCACGAAGTACTGGGCCATGCAGCGGGCATATCATGGAGATATCCAGTCCTGACGCCGCTTTCAGCAGCGCCTGCACCTGCGGGCCGTATTTTCCAACGATCCCTATATAATAGCGGCGGGCTTCGTCATCCCAATTTTCTTCGACATCGAGAGCTCCAAACTTGCCGAAACCGTCAGCGGAAAACAGAACTTTCTCTGTGCTCTCGTACGTCACCATTACCTCCGGCCAATGGACCATAGGCGCATACACAAAGTTTAATACATGGCTTCCCAGGGAGAGAGAGCCACCGTTTTCAGCTACGATTTTTCTATCCTCAATATCCATATCAAAGAAGTTGCCCATCATGGTAAAGGCCTTGGCTGTGGCTACAATCTTGGCCTCCGGATAAGTATTGACAAAATTTTGAATATTAGCCGCATGGTCAGGTTCCATGTGTTGCACAATCAAATAATCCGGTTTACGTCCATCCAGTGCGTTTGCCACATTGTCAAGCCACTGGTGGGTAAAGTTGATATCTACCGTATCCATGACAGCAGTCTTTTCATCTATAATCACATACGAATTATATGACATTCCATTTGGTACTCTGTACTGTCCCTCAAACAAGTCGATCTGATGGTCATTGACCCCCACATAGCGGATGCTGTCAGTAATATGTGGCATAAGTACGTTCCTCCGTTTTCTTAGTAATACAGAATAATCAGCCGCGTCGCTGTTGTTAAATTAATAACAAATGTTATCTAAAGTATATCCGACCTTCTCACAGGTGTCAATTAAATCAAGTGAAAATACCATCATATGATTTCATTTAATCGACTATGTTTTCAAATAATTGTCCGGGCAGTTTGAGCTTTTCCTTTTTGGGAAATGTACTGTCAAACTTTTCTACCTCTTTTTCGTCAATTGTATATCCATCCGGCGTATGGTACATGCCTGTCAGGCCATTAATGAAACCTTCCTCCAGTTCACATATAAGGAAAAAGGGCGAGTCTGCCTCTCCTGTTTCGCCATCATGTCTTATGCCAAAAGCGCTTGCCGGCGCAAATCCAGATTTACCATAGAAGTCGATATTGCCTTCTATGCAAACGGCCCCTGCGCCTAACTTCTTTGCATTATCCATTGAATGCTCCACAATCAGCTTGCCGTATCCCCGTCTTTGAAAATCAGGATGGATACAAACTGGGCCAAAGGTCATAACAGGTATTGTATTGCCATTATCAGCAGAGATTTCAGACCTCATATACATAATCTGCCCTATAATCCTGTTATCAAGTTCTAAAACCAGATCCAGCTCCGGTACAAATGCCGCATCGTCTCTCAGCTTATGAAGCAGATAGTGCTCCATGCAGCCAGGGCGGTACACGTTCCAGAATGCTTCGCGCACAAGTTCCTCAACGGCTCGGTGTTCCCTGGGCGTTTCCCTGCGTATTATTAATCTGTTACTGTTCATCAAAATCGCTCCTGAATCTCTATACATCATAAAAGCAGCATAAATAGTATCAAAGTCTGCCATCAACACTTAAGTATGCGGTGGCAAAATAATAGCATATATATTGATGGTTTTCAATGAGTTCATGATATGGTACTATATCCATGTGATTAATCTTTAAAATCTTTAAGGAGAGGTAACTTTGAAAGCTGTCATATGCTGTTATTCAAGCCATCATGGGAACACTGGAAAAGTAGTACAGGCAATGGCTGATGAGTCCGGAGCTGATATAATCGATATCTCAGCTGTAAAACAAGCCGATCTCTCTGAATACGATATCATCGGCTTTGCATCCGGTATATACGCTTTTCAATTTGGTCCTCAGGCCCTTGATTTTTTACGCAAAAACCTGCCGCAAAATAAAAAAGTATTCTTTGTATATACGTATGGTGCTGCCAAAGGCTCCGGCTCAAAAGGCATTGCCCAGACAGCCATGGAGAAAAACGCACAGATCCTTGGTGAATTCAGCTGTAAAGGGTACACAACTTATGGTCCTTTCAAATTGATAGGCGGTCTCTCAAAAGGGCATCCAAATGAAGCCGACATACAGGCCGCCCGCAGCTTTATTCATTCCATTATCCAAAATTCTTAAGCACTGAGTAACCATATCACATACACCGCTTAATTCTTCTGATATGATATTTAAACTTGTTAATGGTAACTATCATATGAAGAAAAGGACGGTGCTTTTATTGGCTCCACGGCTCTCAAAAAAAGTGGCATATGTGAATATTAAAAACTGTGTCGCATGCGGCACATGCGTAAATATATGCCCTATTTCAGCAATCTCTGTTTACCGCGGCTGCTGGGCAACCGTAAGTACCAATACATGTGTTGGCTGCGGAAAATGCTCAAAGTCATGTCCAACAGGGTGTATAGAAATAATCGAAAGGAGTCAGAACATTGAGTCAAAAAAAGCACTGGTATAATTATCTCTGGATATGGTCTATAGTATATTTTTCCCTGGGTTTCTTCAACATACTCTTCGCCTGGTTCGGGCTGATAGACTTCCTGCTGCCAATTATTCTCGCTGCTTTCGGGGGGAATAAATATTTCTGCAACAATCTCTGTGGAAGAGGTCAGCTTTTTACTGTCCTGGGTGCAAATTTAAAACTCTCTATAAATAAACCAACTCCAGCTTTTCTGTACTCAAAATGGTTCCGCTACGGTTTTCTCACGTTCTTCCTGGCAATGTTTGCCAATATGGTTTTTCAGACTTATTTAGTCGGAGCCGGAGCTGATAATCTTAAGACGGCAATTAAACTTTTCTGGACCTTTCGAGTTCCCTGGGACTGGGCATATTCAACGGGCACTGTCCCTGACTGGATAGCTCAATTCAGTTTTGGTTTTTATAGTCTCATGCTCACATCATTGATTCTCGGCCTGATAGTAATGGTTCTTTTCAAGCCACGCAGCTGGTGCACCTTCTGCCCCATGGGCACAATGACCCAGGCGGTGTGTAAACTGAAAAATCACGGAGATCGGCACTGATACAGCGGCTGTAAATTTTCCTTTTGATAATCTCTACATATATCTGCTGTAAACTGAGTATAGAATAAAATTTTCCATTATTTATAATCTCCATGTTTCCAGGCTCCAGTGCAATCCATGGAGCAGAGTCACCATTTGATCAAGCCTTAATAAAACAAAAAACTTATTTCTTTTGCTCAGGGCCTTGTGCGACGTGTAATCGCACAAGGCCCCTCATGTTTTCTGAAGTTTTGCAAGTATGCCCGCATCTGCTGGACAGAAATCATAATTGGGTATCTCTTCCTTTGTTATCCAGCATATATCCTCATGTTCGAGCTTTTTAACATGCCCTGAGGCAATAGTTGAATTAAACAGCGAAAGATGCACATCCATATCAGGATATGAATACGTAACATCCATAAACAGCTCTCCCACATTGAGCACTACGTCCAGCTCCTCCATGCACTCACGCAAAAGTGCCTCTTGGGCTGTCTCGCCCGGCTCAAGTTTTCCTCCAGGGAACTCCCACAACAGGCCCCGGGCCTTATTCTCTGGGCGCCTGCATATCATAAATCTGTCTCCGTTCCAAATGAGCGCAGCGGCAACTTCCGTCATAATATCCACCTCACAGAGAAGTATACTCTTTTAGCAGAAATACGACAAGTATTTGGGGAAAATCATTTAATTTTCCTATTCAACCGTTATTCTCCCCTGCTTCTGGGCATACTCCTGACCAATGTTGCCCTCCAGATTATCCACCATATAAGTTATGAGTATCTGGTAATCCAGCATTCCCTCATCAATTACCAGCGTATTATCCATAAACATATTGAGGCCGTCTCCGCCATCTTTAATAAGGTAATTGTGTGACGCCACGGTGTATGTCTGTTCTGGGTCTATCGGCTCCCATGTCCCGTCCTCAGCAAGGACATACACGTCTTTTACCCTGCGTGTATCCCCTACGGACACGAACATACCTGCCTCATCGGTCTCAACAGAGGTTTCAACTGATGTGTCTATAGTGTACATAAGGCCTGACACCTGTAAAAAGCCGCCGTTTTCCCCTGCCGCGTTCTCCCCATCGCCTGTCTCCGGCAGCGTCGATCGGCTGGCCATCTCCAGAGCATCGAGTATTTCCTGTCCTGTCGCTTCCACTACGCACAAAGTGTTGCCATACGGATGCACGGCTATAATATCTCCGTAGGTCACGTCCCCCTGAGAGATATCCGCCCGAATTCCGCCTCCGTTTACTATGGCAATGTCTGCCCCTGAAACGGCCCTGTACGCATCTGCACAGAAATCTCCTATGTTCGTCTCTCTATTTCTAACAAGCCTGACGCCCGTATCCGACATAGTAGTGAGAGCGACTTGTGAGTTAGCCACAACCGTATCCAATTCCGTCTGGAACTGAGCTTGTATATCCCCTATATAATTCTCCATGTCGGCGTCAAGATCCGCAAACCCACTTATAAGACCTATATTTATAGTCCCATCTGATTCTATCACCAATTGACCAATATTTGCCAGCCCCGTGCCTGCGGACGACAGGAAGACGTTCTCCCCGTCGACGTTTTTTACTATATCGCACGGGATTACACTGTGCGAATGCCCATCCAGAACCACATCGATCCCGCTGGTATTGGCTATAAGATCTGTTGATCTGAAAGGTTCCGAAGCCTCGTCGGTCCCCAGATGAGCAAGTACCACCACATAATCGGCGCCCTGATCTCTGCACTGCTCCACCGTCTGCTGCACCTGGTCGTATAGTTCCTGTCCACTTCCCCCGCAAAAACTGTAAACATATTCACCCGAATCGTCCATGAAATATGAAGGTGTAGATTTTACAATGCTTTCAGGTGTGGATACCCCGACAAAACCTACACTCACATCTCCGTAAGAGGCTATCTCGTAGGGTTTAACAGCCGAGAGAGCATTTTCCTCTTCCCCTGAGTACACTATGTTGCATCCTAAATACTGGGCATCAGATATGGATAATAAAAATTCCAGCTGCTCCATACCGTAGTCAAACTCATGATTTCCCAGAACGGCAAAATCGTATCCCACTTCATTCATTATGTCAACTAAATACTGTCCCTGTGAGATCGTCCCTATGGCGTCCCCCTGCAAGGCGTCTCCGCAATCCACCAGCGCAACATATTCTGTCCTCTGCTCAACCAGTTCCCTGTATGCCACAAGGCCCGCGTATCCAATATCAGTATCTACAGCGCAGTGTACGTCATTTGTAAAGAGAATAACGATATCATCCTGAGCTGGAATATTGCTCTCCGGCTGCTCTGCGCCGCCTTGTTGCGTATTTTCAGAACATCCCGTCAGTAATGCCGCCAAAGCGAACGCCATCAGCGCAGCCAATATTTTCAGTCTTATTTTTTTCATGTGGTCGATCTCCAATTATCTCACTTTCCAAGCTGCGAAGCGGCACTCTTTGCCTTAAAGAAGTATATCCCGCAGCAGGACGCGGCAAACGCCATTCCCAATGGATACGATATGCTCCCTGAAAGTCTGAAGCCCTCTTCTGCCATAAGTATATATGTACATGATACTCCCGACATAAAAGTTGCCGGTATCGCACACATTATCGAGTACCACCACTTATTCGCATTTTTTGCCAGATACATGGCACCTGCCCACAGTGTGATCATTGCCAAAGTCTGGTTGCTCCATGAAAAATATCTCCACACAATGTCAAAATCAAGTTGGGTAAGTACCGCACCGACAGCCAGAAGCGGTATGGTTATCATAAGTCGTTTTCCAAATCCCGACTGATCAATATGAAACCAGTCTGCAATTGTGAGTCGGGCGCTCCTGAATGCAGTGTCACCAGATGACACTGGGCATACTACTACACCCATTACAGCCAGCGCACCTCCAAATACGCCCATAAGGGATACCGAAATATCGTATACAACACCTGACGGCGACAGCTCGTCTAATGCCGCCTGGAGTCCTCCTGTAGCTCCGTAAAACGCCACTCCCGCAGCTGCCCATACAAGAGCAATAACTCCCTCGGCAACCATAGCCCCGTAGAACACCTTCTGTCCGTCTTTCTCAGTTTTTATGCACCGGGCCATCATCGGCGATTGGGTAGCGTGGAAACCGGAAACCGCCCCGCAAGCCACTGTTACAAACATAAACGGCCAGACGGGTTGACCCGTTGGATTTAAATTTGCCAGTTCAAGCTCAGGAAGCGCGTATCCTTTTATCACCAGGCTGCCTATTATCCCTGCAGCCATGGTAAAAAGTAAAACGCCAAATACAGGGTAGAGCCTGCCGATAACCTTGTCAATCGGCAGCAGCGTAGCCAAAAGATAGTATATCAGTATAACGACAACCCAAAAGTTTGTGTTCATCCACTCCGGTGTTAAGCGGGCTATGAGCGATGCCGGACTCGTTGTGAACACCGCTCCTACAAGTACAAGGAGTACAACTGAGAATACTCTCATTATCTGTTTTGCTGCACCGCCAAGGTATTTGCCGACTATCTCCGATATTGACGCCCCATTCATACGTACTGAGATCATACCGCTCATATAGTCGTGTACCGCTCCGCCTAAAATACATCCAAAAACTATCCAGAGAAACACGACAGGTCCAAAGCACGCCCCCATAAGCGCGCCGAATATTGGCCCTGTGCCCGCTATGTTCAAAAGCTGTATGAGAAATACTCTCCAGGTTTTCATAGGGACATAATCCACGCCGTCCGGATGATCAACCGCCGGTGTCGGCCTGTCATCAGGCTTGAACACCTTTACCGCCAAACGTCCATATAGCAGATATCCCGCAATCAGCAGAACGATTGCACATATAAAAGTTATCATCGTCTATCTCCTCTTTGCCAAACAGGGTGCCAGTAAAGCCAACCCCCGTATCACTTGCCGAGCATTTCCTCTATTGACCGTTTGAGGGCTTCGTCCCTTTTTTCAGGGTTAATGTCCAGCCCCTCCGCTACATAAGCATGTGTTTCATTGATTCCCAACATCCCTGCCAGCGCCCTGACATACTCATATCCCAGGTGCTCCCCTTCTACATATCCGCCGCAGGTCGAAAAATACAGGAGCCTTCGCGCTTTGCAGTACCCCACGCACTTCCCATCGTTGTCATAGCCGAACGTCAATCCGCTGACCATAATATGTTCCAGGTATACCTTTAACATCGACGGAAAGCTCAAGTCCCAATACGGCGCGGCTATAAGTATCTCATCTGCATCCTTGAACATATTAGCCAGCAATAATAAGGGATGGTCAAAATCTCTTTTCTTACAGAGCTCTTCCCTGATCATCAGATTTTCATTGTCTAATGGCTTTAACCCAAGTTTATCAAGTTCAAGCACATGGATATCGTCAATTCCACTTTTCTCAAGAAACGCCTTATAATATTGTCTTGTTGCCGAGGCATCTCCGCGTACGCAAGCGTCTATAACCAGCAGACTCACTGTTCCCTACTTTCTGCGTTTAATACATAGCATCGTTATATCGTCAAACTGAGGCGCGTCACCAGTAAAAGCTTCTATGCTGCTGCTGACGTGTCCTAAAATTGCCCTGGGATCTGCCTGTAGGTTTTCATTAAGCGCAGAAACCAGGCGTTCCATGCCGTAAGGTCTGTCTTCCAAATCCCCCGCTTCAGTCACACCATCCGTGTATAAAAACACAGTATCTCCTACCTCAAGCAAAAGTTCATATTCTGTATATCTGCTTGCCTCCATCCCTGCCAGTACAAACCCATGTTTATCATGGAGTACTCTGAACTCTCCGCCGCCTGACTTAATTATTGGATACTCGTGCCCTGCATTTGCAGCCACCAGCTTCCCTGTTGATATCTCATATATACCAACCCACGCCGTCACAAACATCTCAGCATCATTATTATCGCAAAGCTGTCCATTTACCTGCTCCAGAGCACCTTTTGGCGACATACCCGCCTGAACGGCATTCTTTATCAGAGTCTTGGCTATCACCATAAATAGCGCCGCTGGTACGCCCTTGCCTGAAACATCAGCTATCACCAGCGCCATATGGTCGTGGTCTATAAGGAAAAAGTCATAAAAGTCCCCGCCAACTTCCTTTGCCGGGTACATGGACGCATATATGTCAAACTCCGTCCTGTCGGGAAAGGCTGGGAATATGCTGGGCAGCATGGACGCCTGGATGTCTGTGGCCACCGACAGCTCCGCCCCTATTCTCTCACGCTCTCTTGTGATCTCCTCCTGGGTTGCCAGCAGCTTGTGTGTTCGGCTGGATAAGGTCAACCCGAAAAGATGGACGATTATCAGTACAACCGCCCTGGGCAAGTAGTAAAAATTGAAGACGCGGAGGAGTATGTTGTCTCCATTTGCTGCGGCTGTACGCATAAACTCTATCCTGGCGCCCACTTCATAGATAGCGTCATTTGAGCGCATCATATTTGAATCCCACACTCCAAGCAGCAGCCCCGCGTAAACTGAAATCAGCATTAGCAGCAGTACGCCCAAAATGGTATAGCGTGTAAACTTTGGCGAGTAGTAATGGCAGGACAGCACAATCGGGCAGGCCCAGGCCAGTATCAGCTGTAATGTCAAAGCTGTGGCCATAATACATACCCCCATCAGGAAGCAGCCCATAGTCACATACTTCAGGAGCCTGTAATCAAACTTCCAGCTTTTTACCAATAGAGACGGGAGCAAAAACAGAACAACTCCGATAGGCATCGCTATGTTCATAAGCCTGTCGTCGATTATGAAAAAGCCGAGGATGTTCAAGAGCCACATCAGCACTGCAACTATGGCAGCAATACGCAGGCAGAACGCAGTATATCTGTTAGCGTCATATTCATTCTTCTCAAATATATCCTGCTTTTTCTCTTCCACAGTGTCACCAGCTTTTTTCTATGGTCAATATATTAAAGCCGTTGGAATACTCATATAAAACCGAGTCCATTGTTTTTTTGACCATAAATATTCCAAGTCCACCTATCTCCCTCTCCTGGGCAGACAAAGTTATATCTGGGTCTTCCTTTTCAGTGGGATCGTACGGGCGTCCATTGTCCGCAAATCTCAGTATGGCTTTCCCGTCCTCCACCGAGCACCCGACAGTTGCCGTTGTCGCACCGCTGTATCTGGCAATATTTGAAAATATCTCGTCAACCGCAATATTTACTTGGGAGATAACCTTTATCGGTGCATCTTGTTCTGAAAGTATCTCTTCAAAAAAAGCGCTGACCTTCTCTATACTCTCCAGCTTAGGTTCCACATTTATTTTCTTCATGGTCTCACCTGCCTGGTTTTTTCTCTGCATAGCCAGCATTGTTATATCGTCAAACTGGGGCGCATCTCCTACAAAAGCGTCTATGTCGCTCTTTATCTGCGGAAGCAGCAGCTCCGGCACCAGGTCTATATTTCTGTTGAGTGCCTCCAGCATCCTGTCAGTTCCGTACAGCACATTATTTCCGTCTGTCGCCTCAGCTACGCCGTCGGTATATACGAATATAGCATCTCCAGGCTCCAGGACCAGCTCATATTCTCTGTATCTGGCATCTTCAATCCCTGCAAGAACAAATCCGTGTTTGTCCCGCAACAGTTCAAATTTCCCATCCCCGTGACGTATTGCAGGATATTCATGGCCTGCGTTGGCGGCGGTCAGATGTCCAGTGGAGATTTCATAAAGTCCGAACCAGACCGTCACAAACATCTCCGCATCATTATTCTCGCACAGCTGGTTATTGACCTTCTCTAATACAGCTTTGGGGGATAGACCCGTTTGAGCAGCATTTTTTATGAGCGTCTTTGCGATTACCATAAACAGCGCCGCCGGAACGCCTTTGCCGGAAACATCAGCTATAACAAGAGCCAGGTGATCGTCGTCCACCAGGAAGAAATCGTAGAAATCTCCGCCCACTTCCTTAGCCGGAGTCATTGTGGCGTATATATCGAACTCATGTCTATCTGGAAACGCAGGAAATATACACGGCAGCATATCGGCCTGAATCTTGGCCGCCACGTCAAGTTCAGCTCCTATTCGCTCCTTTTCCGCAGTGACTTTGGACAGGTTCTGTATGTAGTTATTTATATCGCGCTCCATTCTCTTTATCGAATGGGACAAATTCTCAATCTCATCGCCTGTGTGGATATCCAGCTTCGATATCCCAGTCTCTCCGCCCCTGTTGTCCTCTTTTTCCGACACAAAGGCGCTGGCAGCGGCCGCCAACCTGTTTATTGGACGCACCACCGTGCTCTGTATTCCCCATGTCAAAACTATAATCAGCGCCAGCGCAGCTATAGCCAGCACTATAATAAGCCTGTTGAGGAAATCGTGGCGGTCCGTCATCACGTCG
>CALWYO010000035.1 GCA_944385785.1 uncultured Oscillospiraceae bacterium
TATTCCCGCTGACGCCGAACACAACCATCCGTATTCCTCATAATTTGTGATATACGCTGGAAAGTCATGGGTTCCAGCCTCCATAAGGGCCAGATTGCCCTCCTCTATATCATCGCAGTCGCCAGGCAAGCACGAGTTCCCAGGGTCAGAGGCATCGATGATATATACTGCTTTTCCAGTGTCCGTATCCATATAGCAGATGTATATTGATAGCAGTTGATTGGCACTTCTTATCTCCGAAAGAACATTATAAATACTGATATACTCTTCCGTGGCAGTCACATCATTGAACAAACCGTAATATGCGTCCCACTGTGCATCAGTAAAACTATCAAAGTCCGGAGGAGCTCCCTCATCCGTGCAGGCATCCCTGTACGTATCCATAACCATCTGCGTTATCGTTTCAACCTGACTGGCCTCTACCATTGCCGAAGCGGTTCTGGCCAAATCCATTGTCAGCGTCTCGTAATGTTCATCCATAGTATTTGAATACACATTGTAGCTGACGAGTATTGCCACACAGGCAATGATTAGCGCCACAATCAGCACTACAGCTATTACTTTGACTTTAAGAGATATCTTTACCCTGGCCATAATGCACCTCATGCTACAAATAATCAGAAAGGTTTATCCATTTTATATGCGTACTACAAGTGAGTTGAAGCCCTGATAGTGTCTATAGAAAAAATCTTTCGCCTGCTTTTTAATGACAAGCATTCCCATAGCGTCTATTTCAAACTTCTCTCCACCCACTTTATCAGTCTCTAAAGAAAACGGGTCAAAGGATTCGGCATTGTCCCTTATGTGCAACTCAAATAACAAGTTCTCAAGCGCCACAAGGGTCACCTGTATCTCTCCGTCTTCCCTGTCCTGAAAGGCGTTTTGAATTATGGCAAGGCACACCTCTTCAGCGGCCATTGTAACAAAGTACGCCTGTCTCGGGGAGGCTCTCCATTTATCGCAGAAGTCCTCTATTCTTGCGGTCATATCGCCCAAATCCCCCGCTCTGCCGCGTATAGTAAAAGAGAGGACACGTTCACTGTCAAAAGTATTTTTGTTCTTATCAAGCATTCCGCTAACAGTGAATATCCCCAGTGACACAATTTCAGTAACCGGATATACAAACCAGAATGTCTCAATATCTGAAAGTGAAAATATAAACGTGCAGGGAATTAAGACTACGCACCCCCGCAGAAGATTAATAAAAAACGCCTTGCGCTCCTCATTTACCGACTGGTAAAAGCTCTCTAATATTATACTGATGCCCGCAAATGTAGCGCCGCATCCATATATTCTCAAAGCTGTAATTCCTATTGGCTCAGCGCCGCTTCCAGAAATGCCAAAGATAAGACAGATAAATTCAGGGAAAATACATATAAGCAGCGTAGCTGCGCCCCCAGCTGCAATTCCCCATATAAGGCTAAGCAATAATGTGCGCCTGGAAGCCTCGGTATTTTTCTCACCGAAGAAAGTACTTACAAGCGGTTGCGAGGCTTTCGCTGTTCCGTCATACAGGTAGAGTATCAGATATGAAGCATTTTGAATCATATCAAACACTGCTACTCCGTTTTCTCCAGCCATTGTCATAAGGACGTTGTTAGTCACAACAAGGAATACCATCTGGAATAAATACTGGGATGAGGTGGAAAGGCCCACTTTAAAGCAGGAGATTACCTCCCCTATATTTGGTCTTACCATTGACGGCCGCAGACTGTGGTTTTTGGATATCACTCCAGGTATGTACATCGCCAGTGTAACCACTAAGCCAATAAGAGTGGCCCATGCCGCTCCCGCCGTGCCTCTGTCAAGGACAAGCACAAACAATATATTAAGACCAATATCAGTAATATTTCCAATAAGGAATCCAATACTTGCCAGCTTCTGATTCTCATCGCTTCTGAGAAAATAGCCAAGCATATACGTAAGAAAGAAAAGAGGCGATCCGGCGGCTATTACGCGCATATAGCTGCGGCTGGCAAAGAAAAGTTCTCCGTCCTCAGGTCCTGTCCCCAGAAGTCCCAAAACTGCATTTGGAAACAAGTTCGCAATAATCGCAATAACGAAGCTGATAATAATACCCATTCCCATAACTCTGTTAAAGCAATCATTAGCCTCTTTCTTTCGTCCTTCTCCCATTAACTGAGAAAACTTTACGCTGCCGCCTATGCCCAGCCCATGCATAAATACATTAAATATCATGTAGAGCGGTAAATTGAGGCTTATCGCTGCCAGTCCTGTCGCTCCCATACGCTGACCTATAACGATAGCATCTACCATGTCGGCGGCGGCAAGTCCAAGGGAGGATATCAGCGATGGAATTACCAGCCTTTTCAGCATCCGGCCGGTAAAGTGATCCTTTATTCGCTCCATACGCACTTTGCCTCCCACATCTCGTTCATTCTTATCGGCTTCAAACCATTTTTCATCTTCCGAAGTCCAGGAATACCAAGGTCTTCTTCCATATTTGCATATGGCCTCTCTGATATCTTGAAAAGCTCGCGTTTAATATAATAAGACACTCCCTGGGCCGTAGTAACGCTTTTTGAAACAGCAACATCAAAAGTGTCGTCATTTATGTAAAATCCCGCGGCCACAGCGGCGGGATTACCGTCCAGGCATAAAATCACACCGCGCATATCAAGCTGTCTAAACTGCCTCAGAGCTTCCTGGTCAACGTCGTCGTCTCTTATGGAGATTCCGTCGAACCTGCGGTGTCCGTGACTCCACACATCGATTATCTCCAGTCCTTTATCAATGTTCCCCGCGTCAAGCTCCTGAACAGATATTGAATATTCTTTCTCCACTTTATGGACCTGGGTACGCATATTGGCGTATACCCCGCCTTTCAGGGCAATATGCCCCGCCGTATCATATACGTATTCGTCTGCATTTCTGTCCCTTGAAACAATAAATTTTTTGGGGAATCTATCCTGTAAGAAGGCAACATCCTTAAGGCGCATATAGCACAATTGAAAATCCGGTTCACCTATGTGCAAACCTATAAATTCTTCAACTGCACAGTCTTCGCCGCATGGAAAAAACCATGTGTTTCTGCCTCGCCAGGCACAACGCACAGCAAACATATCGTCTGTCAGCAGCAGGTCCAGCCCCATTTCCCTGCGCCACAAATAAATCGATGTAAAGGCATGGGAAGACAAATCATTTCCATATTTTCTGTACAGGTACTCCACATCGCTTTTGTACTCCAACTTCAAAGGCCGTGTCTCAACACTCATAGCGCCCTTACTCTCTCCGCCGTTATGTACCCGTTGCGAACTGGAAATGCCTTCTCCTCTGCCTTGCCGCAATGCGCTCTCCCCTCAATAATTTCCCACTGGCGCTGGCCATCAGAATACATACACTCATAACCGTAAAAAGCTCTTAATATCCGGTCCGCCTCTTCCGCACACATATCAGACCTGATTGTCCAGTCCTTCTCCGTGGGGTTTGGCCAATAATGGCCTCCCATCTGCGGGGTTGCCGATTTCAGCAGTTGTGGCAGTCTGTATACTACTTCGTTTACCATGTCTGGTATCTTCTCATATACTTTGTTCATATAGTCCTGCAGCGTATCCCAAGGGCTTAACGTAAACTCCTCTCTCATCAATATATCCCCTGCATCCAGCTCCCTGGCCATTTTATGCACAGTAACTCCTCCGATGTTTTCACCTCGCAGCAGTATCAGCGGCATCGGCCACGCTCCTCTGTACTCCGGCAATGGAGCGGGATGAAAATTCACCATAGGGATTTTATCCGATACGGGGGCTCTGTAGTAATATCCGGCGCATATTATCGCCTGGCATCCATCAGCTTCCAGCCGATTCAAATCTCTCTCTTTAATTCTCTCCTGCGTCCAGGGTATGCCCATATTATCCGCAGTCTTAATCACACTTGTATTAAATTCAGTCACATTGTCGGTGGGACATGTAAATAGCTCCATGATCTCAACACCGTCGCGTATAAGGGATTCCAGCACCGGATACATAAGGTCAATTCCCATATATGCTATCTTCATCAAATCGCCCATTGCCAGCTTGATAGCTAATCTCCAATATCGGTATGTCCCTGTTCAAATTCCCATTGAAGTCCATACCTATCTATAAAATAAAAATATTTTACCTGGCTGAGCACTGCGGCTGCGTCTATATTCCGTTGGTCTATTTCCCTCAAATCCTGATCTACAAACCGGACTTCAGTAGGTTTCGTATCGCTGATCTTAAAAACCTTATATTCATCGCTTTCATTTATCAGTCTTGTATCAGGCATTGATTTAACATGGAGGAAGGCCTCTTCGATATTCGTCACCTTCAGCGCCACATGGCGCGCACCGCTGACGTCGTTTGCCGCAAAAATCACAGGCTCTGTGCGTCCTGTCGGATAGTGGTAACGCATAAGTTCGATTGTAAGTTTAGTCCCTGGCACGTTGAGGAACGCTATTGACACCTGCCCCTCCTGAGCCTCCTGAATAAATCCTGCGGCTTTGAAAAATCCTGGGTTTTTCCAGTTTGGCAGGTAGTGATCCACACTGGCGCCTAAAAGTCTCTTATAATATGCAGCTGCTGTATCTATGTCTTCAACAAATATGCAGATATGCGAAAGTCCGGTGAATTTTGGCATTGCCGCCTTAATCTCGCTGTCAAATGTTTTCTTTACTACAAGCTCAACCCAGTAGTTCTTAACTGACACCGTCACATCGTCAGCCATGCCAGTCAATATGGACCGCTCCAGGCCGTCGCTCTCAGTCTCTGTTTCTCCCGCCGCCTTTTCGTACGCGGCCAATGACCATACAGCCGCAGTCATTCTCGCGGGCCCCATGTAC
Source organism: uncultured Oscillospiraceae bacterium (assembly GCA_944385785.1). Classification (GTDB taxonomy): domain Bacteria; phylum Bacillota; class Clostridia; order Oscillospirales; family Oscillospiraceae; genus RUG626. The sequence continues at coordinate 4,820 of CALWYO010000035.1, forward strand.
CCACCGGTGAACCCTGCGCTCATTGACGAATACAGTTCGGGAGAATCCAGGCTGCCCAGCATTCCCGCCAATAATGCGCTTATCTTATTTTTCAATCCTTTCACCGGTGAATTCACTTTTTTCTTAGACGCCTCGATAAACGCCTTTTTCGCCTCATCTTCTATTGGCGCCGAGGCGGTAATATGTAACTGACACTGCATTCCTGTGCACTCCATCCAGAATGTACCCTTGCAATCCTTGAGTATGTCCATTGTCATGGACATCATCTCCTCGGTAAAAAGACGCAGTATATTAGTCTGTTCTCTTGTCAAGCGCGCCTTGGCAGAGGAATATTCAATCTCCTGAAGTGCCTCAATAACTGAAGTCATGTCATTTGAAAGTTTAATTTCCCTTGATTTCATAAAATTATCTCCCTCCTAAATTTAAATCCGCTATCGCCTGGGACAAGACCTCAGCCGAGTAGTCAAACGCCTTTTTTTCCTCTTCGCTCATAGGTATCTGAACCTCAGTTCTGGCTCCAGATGCATCTACAACACACGGTACCGATATACTTATTCCCTCAATGCCGTACTCCCCGCACAACGGCTTTGACACTGTAAGGACATCCCTTGTATCGTGGGCAATAGCCTGTACAAGTCTCCCTGCTGCAGATGCCACTCCATAAGCTGTGGAGCCTTTCGCTTTTATTATTTTTCCTGCGTTGCCGCGTACAAGCAGCGACATGCTGTCCTGCCTCAGATGGGCTTCGGCTCCCACCTGGGCGGATAAATACTCGTCTATGGGAACTCCTGAAATCCTCGTAGCACTCCATATAATGCATGAACTGTCGCCATGTTCGCCTAAAACATACGCTGTCACAGACTGTGTAGATACGTCCAGCAGTCCTGCAATATATTTTTTCAGTCTTGCGGTGTCCAGCATTGTGCCCGTACCCATCACTCTATCCGGATCTCTTCCTGTGCGGCTTGCAATCAGCTGTGTCAGCACATCGCATGGGTTGCTCAGGCATATAACAATAGCTTTGCTATTATACCTGTCTACACTGTCAAATATTTCTTCAGTTATTCTGGCGTTCTCATCAATAAGCTCCAGTCTTGTCTGACCAGGTTTCTGGGCGGCCCCTGCGGTATATATAATAATATCCGCTCCCTCTGTTTTTTCGTATCCGCCACCAGATATCTTTGTAGGCGGAGCAGTACGCAATACCTGTGCATCGGCATAGTCGTCTATCTCCGCTTTGATTTTTGCCACATTCCTGCCTGCCAATGTCAGTTCCCGCACCTCCGGCATATGGAGAAGTTCTCCAAATGCCGCCATCCCAACATTGCCATTGCCAATTACAGCTACCTTCATATTTTTACTCTATCGTCAGAATATCTATAAATCCTGTGACCTCAAACACTTCCATAATTGTCTCGTTCACATTATGTAAAACCATGCTCCCCTGGCTGTTCATAGTCTTCTGCGCTGAGAGAAGAACTCTCAGTCCGGCTGATGACAGATATTCAAGTTTAGCAAGATCCAGAGAGAGTTCCGTAACTCCCTGCAGAGACCCCTTGAGTTCCCGTTCCAGTTCAGGCGCCGTAGTGGTATCCAGCCTGCCTTCAAGAGCAATGTTGAGCTTTCCTCCGTCAGATGTCTTTACGATATTCATGGTATTACCTCCTGAAAATATTTAATTTATGAAAATGTGGATTTATCTGGTTATTCACCAATTATGAACTCACACTCTACCTC
>CALWYO010000036.1 GCA_944385785.1 uncultured Oscillospiraceae bacterium
AGTCGCTCTCCGATACAAACTATAACTGTATCACAATTCTGCAGTCCTATCTCTCTGAGAGCATTTTCATTCAATGCTTCACCAACAAAAGCGAACTCGGTATACCTACGTACTTCCTTTACTCTTTCCTCATCCTTATCAATAGCAACAACTTCTTTGCCAGCCTCGGTAAGAGACCTTACAAGAGCCATTCCAAAGCGCCCAAGTCCAATCACTCCAAACGAAGTCGGTAGATTCTTTTTTTTCATCATGTTGTCCTCCCAATCAGCCAATATTTATGGCTTCTTCTGTATATCTAATAGCAGGATCAGGACGGTCTATCCACATTGACAACAATGTGAATGCTCCGACGCGACCAGCAAACATTGTCAAAATTAATACTATCTTACTGGCATCACACAGTCCTGGTGTTATTCCAGTTGAAAGTCCCACCGTACCAAAAGCAGATACAACTTCAAAAAGTATCTGTATGAATGTACAGCCAGGTTCAAATATGCACAAAAGGAATGTTCCAATAAATACAACTATTGACGAGAGTAGAGTTATTACAAATGCTTTTGATATTATTTCACTTGAAATGCCTCTACGAAAAGCATGCATTCCTCTTTTTGTAAACACCGACCACGCCTGGCGCATCATAACAAAAAACGTAGTAGTTTTTATACCTCCTCCTGTTGATCCTGGAGATGCACCGATAAACATAAGGATGATAATTGCAAAGAGTCCTGCGTTTGTAAATTCTCCCAAAGGATACGTTGAAAAACCAGCCGTACGAGCAGAGACACTATGGAAGAAAGCGCCTAACCATGTTACATTTTCTGTTGCTTTTATTAATAATGTCCCCGCCACAATAAGAACAATGGTTGTCGTTATAACAACTTTTGAATGGAGTGCCAGCTTTTTAAACGACTTTGCATTTATAACGTCAAGCATTACCAAAAAGCCTAATCCTCCAAAAATTATCAATCCACATGTGGTTAAATTCAGGAGGACATCGTCTCTATATGGTATAAGATTCCTCAACCCGCCAAGTATATCAAATCCAGAGTTATTAAAAGCCGCGATAGAATGGAATGCAGAGATACCAAGAGCCTTTAATGGCTCATAGTCTTGGACAAAAACTATAAAACTTAGGATCATCCCTGTAAGCTCAAAGCAGAATGTCATCATTATAACTGCTTTAACGAGCTTTATTATTCCTCTAAAGCTGTCCACATTAAGTGCCTCTTTAACCAGCAGCCTTCCTCTCGCTCCCACTTTTTTTCCTGCAGCGAGAATTAGTCCCATGCCTATAGATGTTACTCCAAGGCCGCCAATTTGTATAAGTGCTGCAACGATAGTCTGCCCAATTGGCGTGAAATGGTCAGCCACATCGATAGCGATAAGCCCAGTAACGCAAACAGCACTGGTAGATGTAAATAATGCATCAACAAAAGTAACTTGAGCATGATCCCAAACCGAAAACGGCATGAGAAGAAGCAGCGTCCCCAGCAGAATCACCAGTGCGAAACTTATGGCAATTAAACGTCCGGGAGGCTGTTTTTTAATGAACAATTTTACGTGATTCATAGCCTCAATTCTGCAGATGCTGTCAGAAAATGACCCAGCTTTATACTGGTATCACCCAGCAAGTCTCCTTTCGTCTTATCAATGCAATATATTTTTCGATACCTGTGATCATGAATTCTTCATGATCACACTCTCTACGGCATCAGCTACATGTTCACATGCATCGGCGCACTGTTCAAGAAGAATATATATTTCTCTCCACACAACTATGGTGATTGGATCATCGTTTGTGGTGTGAAGTTCTCTCAAACTTGAAATAAAGAGTTTATCAGCCTCTTCTTCCATACTATTAATGCGGACGATATGGTCATGAATGTTTTTAGAACGCTTAAAATCAGAAAACTCTACCATAAGCTCCTTTACTTCTCCGCAACAGCGTAATATCACATTTACGAGTTTAATGGCGTTAGACTGTATAGACAATATATTATTACAATAAATTCTGAGTAGAACATCTTCAATCTGGTCAACCATCTCGTCAATGCTCTGACTAAGCAATAAAATATCTTCCCTCTCAATCGGCGTTATAAATGCTTTTGCCAATACTCTCAGTAGCTCATGCTTTTTTTCATCAGCAGCATGTTCAACTTCATGTATTTTATCCAATCTTTCAGAGAGTTCTCCAGGATTAAACTGATCCATTGTCTTTTCTAAAAGTTCCGCAGCACGACAAGCACATTCAGTGCATGCAATAAAATTATCAAAATAAAATGAATCCTGTTTTTTTGACATACCGTCTTACTCCTTTTATTCTTTATATATTATGAAGCCGCATTCTGTATCAAAGTATTTTTAAAAAGAGTTTAGCCATTGCGTAGCTTATAATACCGCATCCTGGGAAGGTACAGACCCATGTAAGCAACATATCTTTAACAACGCCAAAATTAATCGCTGAGAGCCTTTTTACTGCTCCAACGCCAATTATTGCACTTGTCTTTGTATGTGTCGTGGACACAGGAATCCCGAACAAACTTGAAAACAAAAGACATAATGCAGCAGATATATCGGCAGAAAATCCCTGATACTTCTCCAACTTAACCATATCCATACCTACCGATTTAATTATCTTTTCACCACCAACACTTGTTCCTACTCCCATAACTATACTACACAGAAGCATCAACCACACCGGAATCGCTACTCCACCTACATCACTCTGTCCATTGCAAAAGGCTAATCCGAGAAACAGAACACCTATGAACTTTTGTCCATCCTGTGCTCCATGCATAAAGCTCATCGCCGCAGCGCCAAATATTTGCGCTCCCCTAAAAAATGTATTGGTCTTTCTTCTATCCATAGATTTGCAAACTATAGTTACAATCTTACAGACGATCCAGCCAATTGCAAATCCTAACACAAGGCTCAGCACAAGGCCATATAAAACTTTGGCCCATTCATCAAAATTGACGCCTTCCATACTGTCGTGTATAGCTATGGCAGCACCAGTAAGTCCGGCAATCAGACTGTGGCTCTCACTGGTAGGTATACCAAAATAAGAGGCTCCCACGCTATAAACAACAATAGAAAAAAGGGCAGCGCAGAGGGCGATAAGTGCCATCTGTGTATCTCCTCCAAAATCAACCATGTTGCTTATGGTGAAAGCCACAGAGCTATTTATATGAGTCATTATAAAAACACCCATAAAATTGAATATGGCGCTCATTATGATTGCTGAACGCGCATTCATACAACGGGTAGTAATACATGTAGCTATAGCATTAGGCGCATCCGTCCAACCATTGACAAAAATGACACCTAACGTAAGCACAACTGTAATAAGCAGTACTGGGCTTTCAGCCATCCCACTCAGAAAGCCAGAAAACGACACGTCCATATTTTTTCCTCCCCCTGTGTTCTTGAAAATCTCAAGATAGAATTAAAGGGCAGCAACTTCAATTGAAGTCCTGCCCCATGCACTAAGAAGTACGCTTCTAATGCTTGAACACTGAGAATAAATAGAACACAAATTGTATTCTATGACAGACTCCACCACTTATTCCAGCCATATCTAAAATAACACTAATATGTCGATTCGTCAATGGGTATGGTAAAGTTTGAACTATTGCACAAAAAAACAATATTTTGAGCATTATATAAAAAGCATGTTAAACTTACGTAAATTATAAGTATTTATTTACTAATTCTATCAACCACTATTTTATAAGTCTCATCAGCAATTGCACAATAATCATTTAATAACCTATTCATTTTAGTAATAATTCTATCAACATACTCTTTATCTTTTATCGACCTGGCATTGATAATAACATTTAAACTTGCACCAATTAAAGCCGCTTTCGACAGCATCGCCCCAACTCCAACATCTGAAATAGCAATTGCGCTCCCTTTCTCCGCAAGTTCTCGGTGGAGTTCAATAGTCTCACAGCACAACTGCATTACATCTATTGGAACGACGCAGGCATCTTTTAAAGCTTTTTCCATTATTCTATCCCTGTCTGGATCATCCTTTGGAATGGAATAAGCCTTTGAAAGAGGTTCAAAAGCTCTCGCATCACCATCAATACCATCAAGAAGCTTTATACGAAGTTTTTCTGATTTGTCAAGAATTCTCGAAATATCTCCCTCGTATTCTGCATACTTTTTCTTCCCGTGCGTTAAATTACATACCATTGATGCAAGCGCAGCACCAAGGGCTCCAGCTGCTGCCGAAGCTCCACCGCCTCCGGGAATCGCATCTTTTGAAGCTAATGCAGCATTAAAATCCACTAAGTTATTATCCAACATTGAAATCTCAGCCATATCTTCTCCTAATCATACAATTGCATCATTTACTTAAAACAGTCCAGTAACAACGCCGTTTTCGTCTACATCTATTTTCTCCGCAGCGGGGACTTTGGGAAGTCCTGGCATCGTAAGGACATCTCCTGTAAGCGCAACAATAAACCCAGCACCGGCTGACACCTTTAAATTTCTAACAGTAATTGTAAATCCATCAGGCGCACCCAATAACTTGGGATTATCAGAAAAACTATACTGTGTTTTAGCCATACAAATTGGCAAATCAGAAAACCCCAACGCCTGTAAATTACTCATCTGTCTTTTTGCAGCCGCTGTTAATTCAACGCCATCGGCATGGTATATCTTCTTCGCAATATCGTTCAATTTCTCATATATTGGTTCGGAAGTACTATAAGCAAAACGAAATTCGTTCGCCTCATTACATAACTCAACCACTTGCTCAGCAAGTTCAACACCGCCTTCTCCACCTTTTTCCCATACCTGGGAAAGTACGGCGCGCACTCCGAGTCTTGCACATTCTTCCTCAACAAGTTGAATTTCCCGATCAGTATCAGTGGGAAATCTATTTATTGCCACAACCGCTTTCAGTCCATAAACTCTCGTTATATTCTCAACGTGCCTCAGGAGGTTGGGCATGCCCGCCTTCAAAGCATTGAGGTCCTCGGCGCCAAGTTCACTTTTGGGAAGTCCACCGTGCATTTTAATAGCCCTGACAGTTGCGACTATGACCACAGCATCAGGCTTAAGTCCCGATATGCGGCACTTGATATCAAGAAACTTTTCGGCTCCTAAATCTGCTCCAAATCCGGCTTCAGTAACGCAGTAGTCACCCAGCTTCAAAGCCATTTTTGTTGCCAATATGCTATTACATCCATGGGCAATATTTGCAAACGGACCTCCGTGAACAAACGCTGGAGTATGTTCGAGAGTTTGTACCAGATTTGGTTTTAATGCATCTTTAAGCAACGCCGTCATTGCGCCTTCAGCTTTTAAATCTCCAGCCGTAACGGGTTTCTTATCATAGGTATATCCGACTATTATTGAGGACAGCCTCTTTTTCAAGTCAGTAATACTGTTGGCAAGGCAAAAAACCGCCATTATCTCGCTGGCAACAGTAATGTCAAAGCCGTCTTCACGCGGGACGCCATTGCCTTGTCCACCAAGGCCATCGACAACATTTCTCAGTTGTCTGTCATTCATATCGACACATCTGCGCCATGTAATTGATTTAGGGTCAATTCCCAGACTGTTACCCTGATAAATATGGTTATCCAGCATGGCAGCCAGCAGGTTGTTTGCTGCACCAATTGCGTGAAAGTCTCCTGTAAAATGAAGATTAATGTCCTCCATGGGAACGACTTGGGCATATCCTCCGCCGGCAGCACCACCTTTGACGCCAAAAACAGGTCCAAGGGATGGTTCCCTCAGGGCAACAACAGACTTCTTACCAATCTTACGCAGAGCATCGCCAAGCCCTACTGTTGTCGTAGTCTTACCTTCTCCAGCAGGAGTCGGCGTCATTGCTGTAACGAGAACCAGTTTTCCATCTGGCCTATCGTCAAGTTTATTTAAAAGCTCAATTTTCACCTTTGCCTTAAACTTACCGTATGGTTCAAGGTAATCTTCACTAATCCCAAGTCCATCCGCCACAGAATATATGGGACACATTTCAGTTTCCTGAGCTATCTCAATATCTGACTTATAACCCATCAGGCTCTCCCCCTTAATTCTACTTAATACGCAAACACGATTATATCACATATATGGGAAAAAAGCTCATAGTTTATTTCTTTGTATCTTTCCGCTTGTGGTTTTAGGAAGCGAATCTCTAAACACGACAATCCTTGGATATTTATATGGCGCTGTACGCTTTTTTACATAATCTTGAATTTCTTTTTTCAGCTCCTCGGAGGCCTGTGTTCCCTTGGTAAGTACAATACTTGCCTTTACCACCTGTCCTCTAACCGGATCAGGTTCTGGGGAAACGCCACACTCAAGTACATATGGTAGTTCCATTATTACGCTCTCTATCTCAAATGGGCCAATACGATACCCAGAGGACTTAATGACATCATCAACTCTACCTACATACCAATAGTACCCATCCTCATCTCTCCACGCAGTATCACAGGTATGGTAGAATCCGTCATGCCACACTTCAGCAGTCTTATCAGCGTCTCTATAATACTCTTTAAACAGGCCGCAGGGTATGTGCTCAGATACATTTATGCATATTTCACCTGTTTCACCGTCACCGACAGGGTTGCCATCCTGGTCAAGAAGTTGGACGTCATAAAGCGGCGAGGGCTTTCCCATTGAGCCAGCTTTTGGAGTCATACCCAAAAAGTTTCCAATTATAACCGTGCTCTCAGACTGGCCAAACCCTTCCATAATGGAAAGTCCTGTAGCCTTTTTAAATTGGTTGATTACCTCTAAGTTTAAAGCCTCACCAGCAGTACTGGCGTGCTTTATAGTTGAGAGGTCATACTTTGATAAGTCTTCTTTTATAAGGAACCTGTACATTGTTGGGGGGGCACAGAATGTTGTAACGCCAAATTCCTTAAAGAGCGGCAGTATATCATCCGCATGAAATCTGTCAAAATCATAGACAAATATCGCAGCTTCGCACAGCCACTGACCATAAATTTTTCCCCATGCCGCCTTGGCCCATCCAGTATCCGAAATTGTCAAATGCAATCCGTCTGGATCAACTTGCTGCCAATATTTTGCAGTGATAAAATGGCCTAAGGGATATTTATAACTCTGTAGCGCCATTTTGGGATTTCCAGATGTCCCAGAGGTAAAATACATTAGCATTGGATCGTCTCCACAAGGGGCATCGTCATATCTGGGATATGTTGAGCGGTACAGTTCATATTCATCGTCAAAGCAACGCCATCCAGGTCTCTTACCATCAACGATAATCTTAGTCCTCACTGATGGTGAAGTTTCCAAAGCTTCCTCAATGTGGTCTGCAGCTTCACCAAAAGTCGTACATACAATTGCGCTTACTCCGGCAGCTGCAAATCTGTACTCATAATCTTTTTTTAGTAGCTGGTCTGTAGCCGGAATAGCTACCGCACCCAGTTTATGAAGTCCCACAAGGATTGGCCAATACTGCCAATTGCGGCGGAGTACAAGCATAACTTTATCTCCCCGCTTTATTCCTAACGACTTAAAATAGTTGGCAGCTCTTGAAGACATATGTTTCATATCTGAAAATGTAAAGCGCCGTACAGTTTTGTCCATTGCGACATGCAGCATAGCAAGCTTATCTGGTTTTTCAGTGCCTAAAGCGTCCACAACATCAAAAGCAAAGTTGAACATATCTTCATCTTTAAAAGATATTGATTGTAGAGCTCCGCCTTCGTCTTCCACAGGATAGACAAAGTTTTCATATACTCTGTGCACTTCCGGCTCATCAGGAGTTTCTGTCCGATTAGGCAATATTTTAAAATCTTCTCCTGATATCTCTGGGATTGGCTCTCCAGTAGGATTAAGCACTATTGCATAGAATAGGCAGTTTTCACCGCCTACGGCAATCATACCGTGAGGGGCTGAGCTATTGTAATAGATGCTATCTCCCTCACCCAATATTTCATAATGGTTTCCCACTTGCACCTTCAGGTGACCCTTAATTACTATATCACACTCTTGTCCAGCGTGAGTCGTAACGTCGACCGGCCTGCGCTGAGCATCATCACTGTAAATTGCCTCCACGTACAGCGGTTCGGCAATCCTGTTTTTAAAATACGGAGCCAAGTTATAATAAATCATTCCATGGGCCCTATCGATCCGCTGTCCCATTCCACGGCGGCAGACCGTATAAGATGACAGCCTTGGACTGGATCCAGCGATGATATCTGTCACATCTACGCCTAAAGCTTGGGCACATCTGTAAATAAAGGCAAAATTAAGATTAACTTCACCATTTTCACAGGCAATGTATTCATCAAGTGAGACATCTGTAAGAGATGCCATTTTTTCAGTGGAAATGCCAGTGATCTCTCTAAGTTCTTTAATTCGTCCGGCTATCTCCTTAATTGTATACTGTATATCCATGTTTTCTTCCAAAGCTAATCAACCTCCTGGAAAAAAATAAAGCCCGTCTCAAGAAGAACTTGAGACGGGCAAAACCCGCGGTACCACTCAAATTGCACAAACGTGCCACTCATAGGTTCTAACAAACCCTTTGCATTGACGCAGCATCACGTGAGGCTC
>CALWYO010000037.1 GCA_944385785.1 uncultured Oscillospiraceae bacterium
GACTGCGATTACGCTCCATTAGCTATGGGTCAGCTGACTTACGGCATAACTGTCCGTGAGATGGCCGAGGCCTATGGCATGTTCCCCAACAGCGGAGTTCTCACCGAATCCCGTACCTTCTCTGCCATATATGACTCAGACGGAAACCTTATATATGAAAATGAGCCAGAGTCAAAAGCCGTCATAAGTGAGGCTGTTGCATATTGGATGACTGATATCCTAAATGACGCCGCCACTTATGGAACAGGTTCCGGCGCTAACCTTGGCTTTATGCCCACTGCTGGTAAGACAGGCTCCACGTCAAATTATCAGGATAGATGGTTTGTTGGCTTCACGCCATACTATGTGGCCGCTGTATGGACTGGTTACGATACCCCCGAACGCATTCGTGTCAGCGGTGGAAATCCAGCATCTCAGCTGTGGAAAAAGGTTATGACAATCGTCCATGAAGACCTGGACTACAGAGATTTTACCCGCCCGAGCGATACGTATATCCCAAGCGTTGAAGGAGTCGATGTAGTCAGCTATTATGTCAGGGGTATTTCTGTAGACGCAACCGGCGGAGTGAGTATCCTTTATGAAGAAGAAGTCGGCTCAAGAGCCGTCGGTCGCGAAGTGACGGTTACCGCCAACGATGTGGAAGGCTATACCCTTGTTGGCGAGAGCAGCGCCACTCTGACTCTTTCGGAAGATGTGGAATCAAATGTGGTGGAATTCACCTATGTTTCAAACGAACCAGTTGAACCGGAGGATCCCAACGGATCTGAGGATCCGGATAATCCGCAAAATCCTGATGATCCAGATAATCCTGTTGATCCCAATAACCCAACGGATCCTTCCACACCTACAGATCCATCTGATCCATCTGATCCATCTGACCCGTCCGATCCCACAACCCCAACAGACCCCACCGACCCTACTGATCCATCTACCCCTACCGATCCGTCTAATCCCGAAAATCCCGCTGACCCTTCTACACCGTCGAACCCATCTGAAGGTACAGGTTGATTTACGCCTTTAACTTCTACACCTCCGGTATCCTGATATGAATTCGGATACCGGAGGTTCATATTTTTTATTTTTATTATGTACACTTACAACAGATTGCTTTTCTCTGCTCATTGCTCATCAACAGATAAAATTTTATCTTCTGCCATCTTCTGTGGCTTTTCTATTAATCATATAGCGTTTTCCAGCATTATCTTTAACAAATTGCTTAACAACTCTTCCGTCTACCGGTGTAAAATCGGAATGTCGTAAATTGTAGCATGCGACAAAATATGCTATAATATTCTTTAATACAATCCGATTTCCAATCGGCGTTAATTTTAATCGGAGGTCATATGGGCAGCGCGCACAAAAACACACTTAGCCTTGGGCTGGATATTGGATCTACTACGGCAAAAATCATTGTGGTTGAGAATGATAATATCCTTTACAGCCGTTATGAAAGACATTTCTCACAAGTACGTACAAAGGCTTTAGAACTTATAGAGGATGCAAAGTCTTTTCTATCTGGCCGTCCCTTCACATCCGCCATATCTGGGTCAGCAGGTCTTGGTGTGGCCGAAGCCGCAAATTTACCTTTTGTACAGGAAGTATACGCCACCGGTCAGATTGTTCGCCAGTTTGAGCCAGATACTAATGCCGTAATAGAGCTCGGCGGTGAGGATGCCAAAATCATATTCTTTGACGGCAACAGCATTGATGAGCGGATGAACGGAAGCTGTGCAGGCGGCACTGGCGCATTCATTGACCAGATGGCTGTATTGCTTAATATGACTGTAGATGAGATGGATAAGATAAGTCTTCAGCACACGAGATTATATCCCATCGCCTCACGATGCGGAGTCTTCGCTAAATCCGACATCCAACCGCTTTTAAATCAAGGCGCGGCAAAAGCTGACGTCGCCGCCAGCATTTATCAGGCTGTAGTCAATCAAACTATTGCTGGCCTCGCTCAGGGCCGCCGTATAGGCGGCAAAGTGATGTTCCTGGGAGGTCCTCTTCATTATTGTCTGGGACTGCGAGAACGGTTTGTTGAAACTCTATGTCTCTCTCCAGAAAATGCAATCTTCCCAGAATATGGGCTCTTTGCCGTGGCGCTTGGCGCAGCGATGTATTCCAAGTCAGAGTCTCCCACCGATTTTGAGTCTCTATGCAGTTCGCTCCGTGAAAGTGCAAACCGCGAATCGCCAAGTCGCGACAGATTAAGTCCTCTTTTTAAAAATGATGAGGAGCTTGAGGAATTTCAGCGGCGTCACAGTGCGGCAGATGTGCCTTCGGAAGATATATCTGAGTATTCCGGAGGCGCCTATTTGGGAATAGACTGCGGCAGCACAACTACCAAGCTGGCTCTTATATCTGACGATAAAAAACTCTTATATACATACTACAGTCCTAATCAGGGCGACCCTGTGACTTTAGTGAAGCAGCAGTTAATACATATACGCAAGCTCTGTGGAAATCGTATTAATATTCTTGGTTCTGCTGTTACAGGTTACGGGGAGGATCTTATACGCCACGCTTTTCATTGCGACGGCGGCATAGTGGAAACTATCGCACATTATAGAGCCGCCCGTCATTTCATGCCGGACGTGGACTTTATTCTCGACATAGGCGGGCAGGATATAAAATGCTTTCGAATAAAAAACGGCGCGATCGACTCTATTATGCTGAATGAGGCTTGCTCTTCAGGGTGTGGTTCATTTATTGAAACCTTTGCCAAATCTATGGGATGTACCATCGAGGAATTTGCCGCTTTTGGCCTTCATAGCCGCGCCCCCGTTAACCTGGGATCCCGATGCACCGTCTTTATGAATTCATCTGTAAAGCAGTCTCAAAAAGAGGGCGCTTCAGTGGAGGATATCTCTGCCGGATTATCAATCAGCGTTGTCAAAAACGCCATATACAAAGTTATAAGGGCTAATTCTCCAAAAGAGCTTGGCAAGCATATTGTAGTTCAGGGCGGGACGTTTTTAAACGACGCTGTTCTCAGAGCTTTTGAACAGGAGCTTGGAATTAACGTGGTGCGCCCCGCAATCGCCGGCCTGATGGGCGCATATGGTGCCGCCCTCTACTCCATGTATTTTAAAACCAGTTCACTTTTAACGCTCTCTGAGCTGGAGTCATTTACACATACGTCAAAGTCCGCTACATGTCACGGCTGTCAAAATAACTGCCGACTCACCGTAAACATATTTTCTGACGGCGGCCGGTTTATATCAGGAAATCAATGTGAAAAAGGGCTTGGTTCAAAGGAATACCAACCTCTCCCCAATTTGCACCAGTGGAAAAGAGACAGAATAGAAGCTATGCGCTCTGTGCCGGGACGGCGCGGAAAATTGGGATTGCCTATGGCTCTTGGCATGTATGAGCTTTATCCTCTCTGGCACGCGCTGTTTACATCTTTAGGGTACGAAATCGTACTTTCAAGCCTGTCCACAAGGCGCACCTATGAGCGCGGGCAGTTTTCCATTCCCTCTGATACCGCCTGTTATCCCGCCAAGATAATGCACGGTCACATTGAAGAACTCATCGATAATGGCGTCGATGCAGTATTTTATCCATGCCTCACGTATAATGTTGATGAGCACTCCAGTGCCAACCACTACAATTGTCCTGTTGTAGCATACTATTCAGAATTGCTTCACGGTAATATGGACAGTCTTAAAAAAGTAAAATTTCTATACCCATATCTGCGGGTGGAAACCCCTAAAGCACTTTTCCGCACCATGTGGAAAAATATCGCTCTTTTTGACAGTACCATAACCAGGCAGGAGTTGCGTCATGCAGTAGAGGCCGGTTTTGACGCTTATAATCTGTACATAAAAGAGCTGCGTGAAGCTGGAGAAGCTGCGCTTAAGTTTGCCCGTGAAAACGGCAAAAGGATAATGATACTCGCAGGAAGGCCATACCATGCTGATCCTGAAATAGGTCACGGAATAGATAAGTTAGCCACATCTCTGGGATTTGTCGTGGTCAGCGAGGACTCAATATGTCATTTGGTTCCACCGGAGCGCGTTAATGTGCTTAACCAGTGGACCTATCACGCCCGTCTTTACAGAGCTGCCAGATACGCAACTGAGCACAGCGATACTCAACTTGTACAACTGGTAAGTTTCGGATGTGGTGTAGACGCCATAACCACAGACGAAGTCAGATCAATACTTGAGAGCGCCGGTAAATTTTATACACAGATAAAAATTGACGAGATAACAAATCTGGGCGCCGTCCGCATACGGCTCCGCAGTCTTATCGGCGCTTTAGAGGAGCAATAAACAATGAAAACGGAAACACCCACATATGTCCAATTCACTCAGGAAATGAAAAAGGACTATACCATACTCATTCCAAATATGCTTCCTATGCATTTCAAGTTGATAATGAGCTTTATGTCGACATATGGATATCATCTGGAGCTATTGGAAAAATCCGGACCCGAGATTGCTGAAACCGGTCTGCGCTATACTCATAATGATACCTGTTATCCGGCGATACTCGTTATAGGCCAGTTTATGGACGCCTTAAACTCAGGCAAATATGATCCCAACAAGGTCGCTCTCATCATGTTTCAGACAGGAGGCGGATGCAGAGCTTCAAATTACATATCCCTTATACGCAAAGCTCTTAAAAACGCCGGATATCCCCAAGTGCCCGTAATATCTTTTTCTTTAGCTGGCATAGAACACCATCCAGGTTTTAAGCTCACCTTAGCTCAAATAACCGGCATGCTTAACGCCGTATTTTATGCAGACCTTCTCATGTCTCTGGTAAATCAATGCCGTACATACGAAAACATTCCTGGCTCAGCTCAGAAATTAGCTGACAAATGGACCTCCAAGCTGGGCCAGAAGCTGGGACGAGGAGGACGGATATCTGTAAACCGCGCCAGACGAAACTGTAAAGACATCATATCAGATTTTGCAGCTCTGCCCATGACATCTCGTGCTGCTGTAAAAGTTGGCATAGTCGGCGAGATATTCGTAAAGTACTCACCTCTGGGAAATAATAATCTGGAACAGTTTCTGGTTGGAGAGGGCGCCCAAGTGGTTGTACCCGGTCTTATAGATTTCTGCCTTTACTGCGTATATAACGGAATAGAGGATCACAATCTATACGGTGGCAGTGCGCTCAAAAGTCTCGGCTATCGAATTGCATACAAGTATTTAAATCATCGGCGCGAAAAAATAAGCAGACTTCTTCAAAGGAGCGGACGCTTTGAAGGCTATACCCCCTTTGATAAAATCGTAAATCTCACTCGCGGATATATCTCCAACGGAGCAAAAATGGGTGAGGGATGGCTCCTCACAGCTGAAATGTTGGAGCTTTACGAAAGCGGAGTGCGGAATATTGTCTGCACTCAGCCCTTTGGATGTCTTCCAAATCATATTTGCGGCAAGGGCATGATGCGTCCAATAAAGGAACATTGTCCAGGCGCCAATATAGTCGCAATAGACTACGATTCCGGAGCTACAAAGGTCAACCAGGAAAACAGGTTAAAGCTGATGCTCGCTAATGCCGACATATGACCTCTCTCGCACCTGAAAATGCATTCATATAGTTAATGCGGCCTTTTTCGTTGTGAAAAAGGCCGCAGCATTTTATGCTTCAGTATTTACATATGTGAAAAATTGATACGCTATCCCGTCTTCATGAAAGATCTCGCTGGATTCTTTTACCTCCCACTCCGGCAAGGCATCTAAATCTGGGAAGAATACGTCGGACAGCGGATTTTCAAATATCCTTGTAACAAAAGCCTTATGGCAGTAAGGGAGCATCTGTCCGTATATGCTCTCTCCACCAATTACAAAAACGCTGTCCGGATCTTCACTCTCGGCAGCCCTGATAGCCTCAGAGACGCTGTGTACAACCTCTCCGCTATCAACAGAAAACGACTTATCTCTTGTAAGGATTATATTTCTTCTTCCCTTCAGCGGTCTGCCGCCTGGAAAATCCTCCAATGTCCTCCTGCCAAGTATCACAGTTCCAGAGCCTGTTACTTCTTTAAAATGACGGCGGTCTGCTTTAACAACCACAGGCTGTCCTCCATCGCGTCCGATCCCCCAGTCATCGTACACAGCAACTACAATATTCATTCGTCTTCCCCCTCAAATGGCAACGGGTATCTCCTCGTCAAGTTCACTATACTCGTAGCCTTCAACCGAAAAACTGTCCCTGGTAAAGCTGTAAAAGTCGGTAACTGACTTATCTATTTTAAATGTTGGAGCAGGTTTAGGCTCATTCTGAAGCATCTTTTTAACTATTGACACGTGCCTGTCATATATATGCGCGTCCGCTATAACATGGACAAGTTCGCCGGCTTCCAAGCCAGACACCTGCGCCATCATATAGACAAGTACAGCATACTGCACCACATTCCAGTTGCTGGCCGTCAGCATGTCCTGTGAACGCTGATTTAAGATGGCATTGAGCTTTTTCCCACTGACATTGAAGGTCATACTGTACGCGCATGGATACAGACGCATCTCATGCAGGTCCTGGAAATTATATATGCTGGTGAGTATTCTGCGGCTTGCAGGGTTGTTCTTTAAGTCGTATATCACTCTGTCAACCTGGTCAAATTCGCCTTCTGGATACTCATATTTTATTCCCAGCTGATAGCCATATGCTTTTCCAATAGAACCGTTTTCATCTGCCCAGCTGTCCCATATATGGCCTCTCAGGTCTTTAATATTATTTGATTTTTTCTGCCATATCCACAGAAGTTCATCAACCGCAGATTTCCAATAAGTGCGCCGGAGTGTCATTATCGGGAACTCTTGAGAAAGGTCATAGCGGTTGACTATCCCAAACTTTTTTATTGTATGCGCGGGCGTACCGTCAGCCCACCTGGGCCGGACTTCCATGTCTGTATCCCACACCCCGCTGCTGAGTATGTCCCTGCAGTTAGATATGAAAATGCTGTCAGCTCTGCTCATATGCCTTCCTCCCAAAATCCATTGACAAAATAATTATAATCATGTATCCTATATTTCGCAACATTTTTCTTGCCCAGCTGTTGTCTGCTGGTTCCCCATGGAGAGATATCATATGCAGCGGTATCGAAGTGGTCATAACGGGGCTGACTCGAAATCAGTTTGCAGGAAACTGCACGTGGGTTCGAATCCCACCCGCTGCGCCACGTCGTCGCGGACTTTGTATCGTTCGCGACGACGTTTTCTTTTTCAAAGCAAACGCCGCCTCTCATTCACGCCGTCGCTCCTCCTTCCCAACTGCGACCCGCCTGCGTTGGGCTCGCAGTTGGTTTTCTTGTTACAACTCCAGGCATCTTTTTTGTTAACATAACTCAAAACCGCAGTCCTTGATTTTGTTCCTGTTCGAGATGAGTATTGTTGAACAAAAAATATACATTTTAACAGATAATTATGTATAAACAGAAATTTCATTTCTGGAGTGAGACAAACAGACTGAACTATGTTATTATAGAGATATGGTTTGAAACCAATTGTAGATTTTTTCGTCTATGTAAATAATGAAATAGTTAGACAAACTTGTATTTGGAGGTATTAATAATTGACATGAGTTTTGATGTCAACAAGGTATTTCAAGAACGATTGGCAGCAAGCATGGGTCTTGATAAATACCAATTCATCATGGAGCAAGTGAAAAAGACCGATGTGTCTATTGATGCCGATTTTCAAAGAACATTCAATGGTTTCTACATAGTCAGAAGAAATGAAGCATGGCGAAAGGTGTACTATGAGCATTTTGAA
>CALWYO010000038.1 GCA_944385785.1 uncultured Oscillospiraceae bacterium
CGAAGAACATGAGCGCCTTTATTCGCAAAATGGCGCTCGACGGGCGAATCATTCTGCTGGACATGGATGAAATAAAGACGCTGGTGAGCCTCCTGCGGCGCACCAGCGCAAATGTGAATCAGATTGCGAAACGCGTCAACGCAACGAGCCGGGTCTACGAGAATGACCTCGCGGAGATTCAAAACCGTCTGGGAGAGGTGTGGGCTGCGCTGGATGACGTGCTGCGGAAATTACTTGAAATCATTTAGGCTGTCCAGCCACACTTTAGCGCCTTTGGGATATTTCAATTCGTATTCACGATCGAAAAGTGCATTTTCTATCAGCCCGTTCGGGAGCGTGTATAGGGAAGTTTTTTCTATCTGGCAATCATAGCCACTGATGCGAGCACTAATATCTTTTACAGCGTCATCATCAAGGCGTGGATCCAGTGTTACTTTTTCTATAAACGATAAATCGTGTAAAGAAACATAAATGCCATTTACATCAGGAAATATACGCCATTGATCTTCTTCGTCTCTAAAATAATTTTGCAGGTATAGCAACAAGCGGATTTCTTTTTCATGTGAAAAGGCGTCTCTTTTTATAAACGCAGGAATCATATAGTATGGGTACGTTTCAGCCTCCTCGTCATAGAGTTTACACCACTCCTTGCTCTCTTCTAGCTTGGCGTATCTGATAGGCCCCAGAAATACCGCCTGGAATCGACCATTTGGTTCAATGGTGTAAAAATCGGTAGATTTGAACAGCTTTCTTGCTGTGGTTTGTATACATACACCTTGGCGGTCTGATGAGTAAATCCTCCACATAGCATCATTATCTGCGTCTGTTGACCAGCATGAACCATATAATGGCTTTATCATTTTGCTGGCCATATGTATGATAGCAAGAAAACTGTTGTGTGACGCCTGTTTGTCTCTGTGATAAGAAAGCAATCTCGACGGTATTTCCCACGGGTCATCCCAACATAAAATGTTTCGGAGATATAATTGTTTGCGCTCAATCATCTGACAAAAGAAATCTAATCGTATTATTCTGTAGATTGGCATATCCACATCTATATCCCGGTGAACCATTGGGCCAAAAGGATTAATTATCATAAACCACACTCCGCAATCGTTAATAGATTCATTTTACTTTGTATAAGCAAAGGCCGCAACAAAAAATATTAAAGGAGACGATATAATTAGCTGCTACCCGCCTCATATCCATTCGTGGCTCAAAAAGCCAAAGTGTCATACACTCGCTCACCGAGCGGACAGACTACGTCAAGAACCCGGAAAAAACTGAAAACGGCTCGCTCGTCTACGCCTATGGCTGCACACCGCAGCTCGTCGCGGCTGAGTTCGCACTTTCAAAGCGGCAATATGCACAGCGCACGGGACGCAAGGCTCCGGGCGTGATTGCGTACCACATACGCCAATCGTTCAAGCCCGGCGAGATAACTCCGGAGGAGGCAAACATCGTGGGGCGCGAGCTGGCTGAACGTTTTTTAAAGGGGCGGCACGCTTACATCGTCTGTACCCATGTTGACAAGAGACACATTCATTCGCACATCGTTTTCAACTCCACCACCCGCGATGGCACGGCGAAGTTCCGTGACTTCCTTGGCTCTGGACGCGCTGTGGGGCGGCTCTCCGACCTCATTTGCATAGAGCACGGTTTGTCCGTTATCCAGAACCCGCGACGCTACGCGCATCCGACCTATGAAAAGTGGCTGGGCGACAAAAAACCGCCGTCACACCGCGATGTGCTGCGGGCTGCCATTGACGATGCGCTTGCAAAGCAGCCGGAAACTTTTGAAGAATTGCTTCGGCTTGTGCGTGAAAGCGGCTACCGAGTGAGCGAGGGTAAGAGCGTCACTTTCTACAAGGACGGGCAGAAGGCCATCAAGCTCCACACGCTCGGTGCGGGATACACCAAGGCCGAGTTGCGTGATGTCATTGCGGGCAAGGCGGCGCACAATCCACGAGGGAGACGCGAGAACGCGAGTCTGCTCATAGATATCCGGGCAAAGCTCGCGGCGGGCAAAGGCGGCGGTTACGAGCGCTGGGCCAAGGTTTTCAATGTCAAGCAGATGGCGAAAACGCTGCTGTACTTGCAGGAGCACGGCATCAGGAACCGCGAGGAACTCAACGCCAGCGCCGACGACGCAAGTGAAAAACTTTCCGCTTTGAACGAGAGTATTAAGTCTATTGACGCTCAAATCGCGGCGCTCACCGAGCTGCGCAGGCAAATTGTGGCCTACGCCAAGACGCGAAAAACCTTCGACGAATACAAGGCATCGCATTACTCGCGCAAGTTCTACGATGCACACGAGGCTGAGATTGAGCAGCACCGCGTGGCTAAGCGCTACTTCAACGCGCACGGCATCACTAAGCTACCGAAGATAAAAGACATCAGCGTCGAGTACGACAAACTCATTGCGGAGAAGCGCGCGGCCTATGCCGAATACCGCGCAACTCGTGACGAGCACCGCGAGCTGCTGGTGCATCGGCACAACGTGGAGGTGTTTCTCAGTGAAGAAAAAGCTGAAAACAAGCGCTGTACTCGCGTCGAAAGATAAGCGCCCGATAAGGGTGCGCCGCCGAAAAAAGCTCCCGGCTACGAGGCCGGGAGTTTTCGAGTTTTATGGGGTTTGGGGCCTCGGCCCCAACGAGCGTTTTTCGCAAACGTATATACGTTTGCCCTGCTTGCCGCACATAGGCTCTAAATCAGACTTGAAAAAGAACTTCAGACTTGAAAAAGAACTTGTCTTACACTACTTATCTTACACTACTTATAATTGTAACCAATCTCCATTAAAGAAGGAGAAATTCACGGTGAAAACATATCATCAAAACGGAACCGTTTCTGAAGTTGAGTGCCTTCTGAGCGATGATTCTCCGTTTGGAATACAGTTTGATAAATCCGGTGCAGACAACATCATCTTTTATCCGGGTGATAACGTTGTTAGCGCGATAGACGCAGAACTTGTTATCTTGTATGATAGATTTGTTAACATATATTTCAGTGATCTGAACGCGTACTATCAGGAGAATGCACGACTCCCAATTGGTTTAGCCGTAGGTGGACAGAGCTCTGAGATAGCTATAAGTAAGGATCAGTTCTTGAAACTTGCCAACCAATGTAAAAACACATTTACAAATATTTATAAACATATTTATGTTGGTGACTGTCAGTACTTGGTTTCAACCGTGCAGAACCTATTGCAGTCAGTGGAATACTGCTTTGTGCAGTACTACATTCAAATTGTTAGCATCGATTGCCTGGATTTATCTCTTGGAAAAGAGATTATGTCGTACTCAAAGGATACAGCCAACCTTGCATTCCTTCTAGAAACTTTCTTCACCAAACTTCATTCTATATTAGACTTGATGGTAAAAATAATTTACGAGCTTGAAAATCCAGCTGACTCTTTTCCAGCGCTGAAGAAATTGAAGGGCTCAGATAAACTATGGGGCGACCGAAAGCTATTAAGTATCAACAACCTCACGGGCACGATATTTGAAAATTGTGAACTGTTAAGGCAGATCGATTCTGTACGAGATGAGGCTATCCATAATGGTGCATGGGAGTATTTCCCTAAAGTGTTTTTGAGGGTCGTTGATATGGAAATAGTTGAACGCTATATGCTGTTCCCAGACTTCGAGAACGGTCGCCTTGCTGCTGCGAAAAATCGTAGGCATTTCTTCTCGGAGGGAACTAAAGTTAACGATGTGCTAGTTTCAATTCACCATGAGTTTTATCAGCGGCTACTTGCCACCCTGCAATACATAAATGGAGTTCAAACATAACCAGCATATAGATGGCACCAGTATTATCTCGACTTTGACAACACCTCTCTGGTGCTTTATTGTTACATACTTGGCCCTAACCCCGGCAAGAGGCAGTCCGGGACATTCAAAGGCCGTAAGAACAAGTTGTCCAAGCGAGGCTCTCCTCAGGTGCGGCGCGGTGTTGTACATGGCGGCAGTTAGCAGCGTTTCGCGTAACAGAGACGGCACATACAGATCCTGTTCTCGCTGGATATTACGAGAAGAAATGCGCGGAGAAGCCCAAAAGGGTAGCACATGTAGCGGTCATGCGCAAGCTTTCGAACATCATTTACGCCATCCTGTGTGACCGAAATCCCTTTGAGCTTCGCACGCCGCAGGAACACACGAGGCTGCTCGCTGCGGCGTAAAAGTGGCATATTGAATTCAGGCTCACGTCAGATGCCGTGAGCCTGGGGGTTGTGCGCTTTTTTGCGGAAGCACCTAATAATTTTTCTCTTGACTTTGCTTAGCTGGTCTGCTCACTCGCCACAAAAATCAGCTTTCCGTATCAAATAAGAGGCTCCACTCTTTCCTTGTAGCTATGTTAGACCATCCATCCACATTGCTCTGGCCGTCAGCTCCAAAACCTGCGGCAACAACCGTTCCGTCTAATTTCAAGCCTAGAGTATAGCCGTACCCCGCAGATATGGCAACGATATCTTGCCACGAGGATATTTCAGCTTGAATGGACGGGTCTGGATCAGTCGTAAGAACAGTACCATCAGATTTTAGTCCTACTGTATGATAGTCGCCAGCAGAAATAGCTATGAGATCTGACCACTCGTCAATATTGCACTGTCCTTGTTCATTCGCTCCAACTGCCACTGCTGTTCCGTCAGCCTTTAGGCCAACAACGAATGTCCTTAAATAGTCTCCACCACCTCCACCGGCAGAAATATTCACAAGATCTGTCCATAATTCCTTTTCATCTTCAATATAGCCAAGTAAATTTTCACTTGCATAGCCAGCGACATGTACATTTCCATAGGAATCCAGCCCAACTGTATGCCGCCAACCGGCATCAATGGCTATTATATTGTCCCAGTCATCAATATCAATTTGTCCGTCTCCGTTGTGTCCCTGCGCAGTTACGGTTCCATCTGCACGAAGGCCAACTATATAATGCTCTCCAGAGGCAACTGCTACAATATCATGCCATTCACTTGCGTCAATGCGATAGTCGTATGAGCTTCTTTGAGCAGTAACGACGGTGCCATCATTCTTTAAGCCTATAATAAATGAGCCGTTTGAAGATATGGAAACAATACCGTCCCAAGTTCCAATAACCATCTCGTCTTCAAAGTTTATGCCTGAAAACACGACGTTGCCATCAGCTGTTACCCCTGCCGAATACCTTATGCCTGCAGAAATTGTGTCTGAATATATAAGCCGTTGCAAAGAAGCGCGACATTCATCGGCAAGTATTTGACTATCCTCATAATCACCTAGTTCATTAAATAGCAAAAGAGCGTCGCAGTATTGTCCTTTGTTTTGGAGCTCAATTGCTACTTCGTACTTATTTTTATTATTTTCTTGTTCTGTTAAATAATTATGTATATTTGAAGCGATTTCAGAACTGTCCTTAAAGGCACCGAGTGCAGAAAATATTTCGAGCGCATTATCATAGTCTCCATTTTCTAATGCCTTATTTGCTTCGTCATACATAACGTTGTTTTCAGCTTCGTCAATAAGAGCATAGGCATCTCTAAAGTCTCCAATTCCATTCAGCTTTTCAATGGCTTCTGAGTAGTTATGTGTTTCAAGATCAAGTTTCGCATCTTCATAGATTCTAGTTAGTTGTGCACGGTTAATTAAAGCTGAGACTAAAAATGCAGTCACAAACAAGAAAAGAAAGATTAAAGGGTATCGCTTTTTTTTATTACTCAACCACATCCACCTCCGTTCGCAAACTTCGTTTGGATACATTTTCTTTATTTGCTCTTAGCTGTTTTTGAAGGTTGATAATTACATCTTTCTGCTTATTTATAATTTCACTGTATTGACTACTATATTGTTTATAGCTCTCTTCTTTATATCTCCACCATATAATGGGGAATATAACGGAAGCAGTTAAGCCCAAAAACCACAATACGAAAACAAATACATCTGTAATATTCTCATGACTAGTATTCTCATAGAAGCGTGCCCAACTTACTATAAATAAGAGCATGAATAACCATGTCACTGTAAAAGAAGTTTTGTGCGTTTGGTATAAATACGAATCACTGAAGATTTCTGCAGCAAGGGATACACCAAATGAGAACGCCAAGAGTAAACTATCGCAAAATAATAATCGACCTAGTTCATCAAAATGTATATTTATCCCGCTCACCAACTTCCACATAAATGCAAACAAACTTGGCGAAACAGGTAGTATAACTGAGTAAATTAGAAAACCACTTTTCAAAGGACCGATTTTTGCGTTTGTTTCGTGAAGCTCGTTCGATTTTTGTTCCATTATACAACATCCTTCGTTGAAAAAATGATGAAATTTGTAGGAATTGAATTCATTATATAACCACACAAGGCTAAAAGCAATTGCTGTGGAGACTTTTAATAGATTTCTTTTATATATCTATTTATTTTAACATGCAGAGGTCAATAATGGTTCATATATAAGTGAGCAATGTTCCACTGCATGCGAATAGGAGCGCTAGAATAACCAGCGCTCCTTACGTTCAGATGAGTTTGAACAGTTACTCCATATTATAGGGTTCCTATACTGCCACCCTCTTGTGCAGCATGGACTCATCTATTCAACTGTATGGAAAATGCACCTTGCCACTTGCCCAAGCTTACATGAGGAGGTGAAGTCAGGTCCATATATCAGATACATACGTTAGGGAATGCGTCTTTAATGTTAGCTACGTCACGTTCCGTTGATAGAATCGCATCCTGCATTATCGGTTTTCCTGTGATCGAATCTATCAAATATCAAAGTGGTTAGAACTGGAACCAGACTAATCATAATTTTATATACGAAATCAGCAGGTGTAGAAAATAGCCCGGAAAAGAAAATCACCATTAGAATAACGGTTGCTACAATACCACCAATATGCGGCTTTATGTAGCGTTCCCAAAGTGCAGCTGCTTTGCCTTTGTTCCAATGACGTTTAATTCGATTACTTATTATATCATGTATTCCGTCAACTTGTTCGCACAACTCTTGATACATGCATTCATCGCGGAGCGCCTGTATTCGATTTGCAAAAACATCTTTATAACTGTTATTATGTGACAGTTCAGACACTATATCATGGAGGCACCTATTGAAATCATTGTAATTATCCAGCGCCTTCGCCTCATCGTTACTAAAAAGTGACTTTATTTTCTTGACGATTTCATTTGGCATTTCCTTCTCTTTAAAAAGATGATATATATTTATTAGGGAGTCGCTAATTTCATTAGTCGTTACCGGTGAATGATTAATCGACTGCTCTAATGTTGTGAGGAGGGCTTTAATTTGAAAAATATAGCTATCAACATTAATGGGCTTCTCATACTCTTTCATTTCACCGATTGATGCCTTGAACAGTTTATTGCGTTTCGAATGAAGTAGGCTTGGAGGGCCGGATGCTAGAGAGTCCCATATATCAGTTCTCATAGGAGGATTATCTAGTTTAAACGTAAAGGCTCCATCGGTAGATTTCAATGTGCGGCTAGAGTTTGTCCTCCATAGTAGCATGGTGACAATCGCAACAGGCTCAAGTTTATCATCATTCTGAGTTTTTATTACCAGCTTAACTCTTTTGGAAGATGGATTGCTTATAGGCAGTAACAGCATGCCGTTCCATCCCGGATCCAAAGTTGTCGATATGTTTCCCAAGCCGGACGTAACAGGCCTTACCCTTGATAAGAAACATCCTGCCAGCTCACTGCTAACCTTTAAATACTCGTTTGATATAGTCAAAACTGTATCATGTGGCGGTATTAAAACATACACTTCATTGTCCGTTTTATGGACTTTTAGCAACCTTTTCTTTCGTACAGAATAGCAAAACTCTGTTGGAGACAAATTGTATCCAATGCCTTTGCATTTGTTGCTGTCAAATGGAGCTATAATTATATCCTTCAGTTCTTGACGGCATGTATTAAGATCTTGAGCTGTTAAAATGCCATTGCTTAATTGGCTACTCATTTTGCCCACTCCTTTCTCCCGCTCTATTGTTCCCCCACCGAGTCTCCTTGTTTTGTGCTACCGTTAGCGCAACATCCCTGTCCCGACTGACTGGGTGCGGACTGTGACGTAGATTTTGCTTGCCTTGTATTGCACTTATTTTCAAGTGTACAAAGAATATTAGCATTGAGCTTTGCTCCAAGCCAGAATGTGATTTCATCCTTTTGCGGCATAAGGGGCGTGTATAGTTGGGTATAGGCTCGTCCTACTGCACCGGAGAACAACAGCATTCTCGGTCGAGTCTCAATGGCCCCAATTTTAAGAACATGACTAAAAGATAGGCCCGCATATGGCTCAATATAGTATATTGTCTTGATGCCCATATACCTTGCCTTTTTGGCACACAGCTCACATGGGCTTGAAGTTGTAAATAAGATTCCATCTGTACAGTCATACTGCTTTAGGTTTAGAAATGCCGTTTCTTCTGCATGCAAGGATCTGGGATGCACTTGGTTGTTTGTACCGGTAATTGAATTGTATAGATCCTTAAAACAGAAAACAGGTAGTTTCCCCTTAGCGTTAAGCGGACATTCAGGCTTGCTGAGAAGTTCTTTGACGGGTTCTTCAATACGTTTTTGGATATCTTCTTTGTCGTCGCACTCGTATTCGCTATAGCTATCTTTTGACCACTTATAACTAAGAGAGCACAAATCCCTATATAAGCACGGTAGCTGTCCTTCAGGCTGCTGGTTCCAGCCTATTGAAAGAAGATGATAATTTGAGTCTGTAATAGCCGCTCCTACTTGCCGAGATATACACCCTGAGTTAAGCTTGGCTGTATAAGCAAATTGCATGCATCGCTCAACTGGCGTTGGCAGAACTAAACCGGGGTTCATAATTAGAGAGACATATCTAACAAGTTTTTTCTTCAAAAGTATGTAGTTCTCATTATCTTCTTCGTTGTTAATGAAAATATCTGCGTCTTGCAGACAGCCTTCGACATTTTGCAGAATAAAAGATATTTCCTCGATAAGGTCGCATTCCTTTATTGTAATCATAGCGTTGACCACAATATCTTTGTCAGATAATGCTCTGAAATTGGCATGGTTTTTCATTTCATCCAAACGCTTCAAAAGCTTATTTGCTGTCTCATCATTGGTTTGTTCGATGATACCAGCGACTTGTTTTATTAGATCGCTGTATTGCCTTTTTGCAGTTATGAGATTTACTACGTCTAGCAGTCCATCAAATTCTTGCATGAGAGATGAGTAAATGTCTGAACTTAGATATTGTTTTATTGAGTCTTTGTCTTCGGATGCTTTTTCTTTAATCCACTCAAGAGCCTTGTCATATTTCGACCATAGTTTTTTAAACGCACTTTGCTGCTCTATAATATCAATTGATTCAACAAATTTTACAGCAATTCTTTCTTCATTTAAGAGTCTGGATTTTCTTGTGCTATCTTCAGTATATATGCCCAGCAAGTAGTAATTTGTGTATCTGCTTTTTAAATACATTGACTCATATGGATTTTTTATAGAATCAATGACTATTACTGAACGCATCGGAGGTTCGGATTCGGCAGCAGTGCTTGTACATTTTGATTCGTCACGGCCAGCATTTTCTATTTTAAGAGAACCAGTGTTTTCAATCGCGCTCTTTCTCCAGTTGAGATATGCAACAAGGAGTTTAATGCAATGATTAATTTCTTCAACAATTGTAAGGTATGCCTCAGGCTGAAACGTTGCTTTTTCTGCATCATAATATGGCTTGCCACAGATTCTTATATTAATTCCAAGCTGCTGCTGCGCCATGACACTAAGCCCTGTTACTTTGTTGGATAGCTCGTTCCATAAGTTTTTCGTTTCAATTGGCAGGAAGTCATAAATAAATCTTTTAAGTATGATGAGCCAAAGAGGATTGTTAAAACCCTGTTTGTTTGTTCTACACTTAATATAAGCCCTAAATAATCTGTATAGTTCCTTAATTTCAAATTCAGCATATCCGTTATCGTTATACGAACCGTTAACTGTTATGCCGTCAATAGATATTTTAATGTAGGTACCGTTCGCGCTTTGATTGCATTCGGAAACCCCTGATCCTATAGGCCGGCTTCTTGGCTTAACTGCTTTAACTAGATCACCATCTATTGGGTTACTTCCAGAGTCAAACCATTCTTTTGTTAATTTATCTCTGACGTCATCGTTTTCCTCGATTTCGTCATAGATGCAAAAAGACATTTTCCTAGAAAAAAAGGTATTTATACATTCACGAATATTGTTAGCGTCGTCATTAGATTCTGGAAACAAACGCTCTAAAAAGCTTGCAAACTCATCTGAGCTATTTTCGAGAATATGTGCAGTAATTAACGCACTTGTTTTAATCCGAAAGAAAGGCAGCCAATGTTTTTGCGCATACTTGTATAGTATTCTATACTCGTGAGCTTCAACATCGTCGCCCAGGTCATCTCCTGGCCGTGGCAAATTGAGCTCAGAAAAATTCTTTTGCAGGATATTGGCCGTAGTCGAAACCCCCGATCCGGTTTTTCCACATAGGCCCAATACGATGAAATCTTTCCTTTTGTCTAGAAATTTGTCGATTGTTTTGTAGTGATTTGAAGAAACAAAATTGTAAGTGCAGTCTTCCATCGTTTATACATCCCCCTTTGATTATCCTTATATATTTATCGTTTGACTTAATTCATTTGCCGGAATGGCTGCGCTCTGGTTAATAGACACCTCTACATAGCCACACATAATTTACAGTTTCAGGTTCATTATTCACATAGTGTTCTGATTTTCGGACAGACCGTTATAGCCTGCCATTAATTCATCGAATACTTTTGAGATCTCATGATACTCATACAATACTTCTCTGAAATATAGATGCCCAGCGTCAGTTATTGCGTAATATGTACGCGCACGTCCGTGAACGACCTCGGTTCTATCTTCCTGTATATAACCCCTGTCAAAGAGCTTGCGCAGCACTGGGTAAAGTGCTGACATAGTATACTGGCCTTGGCTGCGCGTCTTCATCTCCTGCGATATTTCATATCCGTACATTGCTTTCTCGCTTAGTATACGGAGCATTACCAGAGGACTGGTGGCGCGTTTGAAATATGCAGCAAATGAATTCCCCTCGCTATTTTTCCCTTTAATATTTTGAGACATTGTTGTCACGCTTTCGAAACAGTAAATGAATGGACGTATTAGCATCCGTTTGGTTGTTAAGTAAAATTATAGCATATTGCATGAATATTGCAAGCAAATAGCAGTATATATGGCTGGTTTTATATACAGCGACGGATAGCATCTCTGGAAGCAGCGATGAAGTGAAGTACAGTGAAAACATCTGAGGCCGGCAAGCATGAGCTCGCCGGCCTTATAGCTGTATTTTCGTGAAATAAGAAAAAGTGCCTTTGAATGCTGAATTTTAATTGTTTTCGCAAGGATAATGATTATCTTAAAATTTTTCTCACTTGTTGAATTTGTCGTGGCACTGTGCAATTATTTCGCTTGCACTTGAGTTGCTTTTTACTACAATAAATTGCAATATTACAGCTTTAACCTTGACATTACACTTCCAATTTAATCAGCTCTATTCTCCCGATTAAGTTCCACTAATTTAATAATTATTCTGTTTATACGAGACAACAGGATGGCAGTGCATATCACAGAGACTTCAGATACAAGCGTTGCCCAAAATATGGGGTAGTTTGACCATTGCGGAAACCATAGTTCAAGTAGGCAAAACATAGATGGTAGTAGAAATACAATTGCAACAACTATAACAACTTGTCCGATAATTCGTCCTTTGCTATGCATATGATTCTACTCCCTTGCGCTCTATTAAGCTGGTTCGTAGTGTATAGAGTGATCCAGCAAAAGGCCAAAACGGTCTACACTATGACCAGGCTCTATACCTATTGCAAATGTGACATTGAGAGCGGGATCAATACTAACTGAAATATTAGGCGATAATTTTATACTAGATAATGAATACCCCGCAGAAACATTAAAGTTTTGAGCGGCACTTTCATTCTGGATTTTACCAATGTATGTAAAACTAGCTCTTAGGTTTTTGTAATCATATTGGGTTCTGCCTAGGACGGTATCCAAAGGTATCGAAAACAATCCCAACATACCATACCAATTATCCTTGCTTGCATCCTTAATATATTCCTCGTCTATGTCGTAGTTTAATACATATCCAGTAGACACTCCAGAAAGCGTATTTGTGCGCTCCTCAACATATTCGTACCATCCAGAAGCTGTATAAGGTTCAGCAGTACAGAGGTGTGCAGCAGCACCTATAGAATGAGAATTTCTTTCATTTGGCAATGTTGGCCAGTGAGCAAATGTATAAAATTTGTATTCCGTAGAAGAATATTCGGATACGACTAAAGTCAAACTTAGGGTTCCTCGATTATGTTCGAATGATCCATTTTCCCTACCCACTTCTTCCGAAGCAATTCGAACCGCATTGTTATAAGAATCTGAAGAAACTGGAACCATAGTGCCTTCGTCGGATTCGACCATATAAACTGTTGAGGAGTATATATAAGGAGTAGTTGCATAATGTAGTAACTCTTCTTCACTAAGAGTTTTAATGAAGTAATCTTCGATCCCCATATCTGCTAGTAGCAACTTCGTATTTTGAAATCCGTTATTAATTTCTACAGAGGCCTGGGATAATTCTGCGATATTCCTTGTATAGCTGCGGGACAAAGACATTGATTCAATGTCAAACGATTCAACTATTTCACTTTCAGAATGAATAGGGTTATATTCAATAATACTAGTTTCGTCTGCATAGGCGAATTGTACTGTAAGCATAGAAACGATTAGTGCCAAAGTAAAAAAACGTTTTAGTGTTTTTATCATGCCATAAATTCCTTTCGCTTTAAAATAAAAGTGTTACTTCTTCAGAGTGTTAATGTTATAAATAACTATGGTAATTACATTTTGCTTTTCATTGTATTTAATAGCAAAAATGACAAATGTTGTTGTATCGAATCGTCGCCCCCTCGTTCAAGATTGGTCGCTTTGCTCATCTGTTTATCACCTCCTTTATGCAATAATACGGATTTGACCTACATAATTCACAATGTGCCTTTACCTATACAGACACCTTCTTTCCCAAACTGCAACACGCGGAGGCAAAATTTTGCCTCCGCGTGTTGCAGTTTGACTAGCTTTATTCTGTTATCTTAGGTCTGTATCCGAAATATGATTTACCGTCAGCGCCATCTCATAGATTAGTGACTGCTTATTTTCCGGCATACCATTGACTAACATAACCAAATCGCCTATAGTTTTATTAAGATGAATTGGCTTATTCAGAATAGAGAGGTCATACCTGACGCTTGATCTTCCAAACAAGTAATCTAGGGAAACGTTAAAGAAATCGGCAAACTCCAAAGCACGCTCCATAGGTGGCAGGGCGGTTCCTATTTCATATGCAGAAATTGAACTGCTGGATATATGCATAATACTGGCAAGCTCGATTTGTGTAAGGCGGCGCTCTTCACGCAGTTCACGTAACATTTCACCAAATTGCGGCATCACAGCACCTCCAAAACAGTAGCTGTAGTAATTATGCCACAAATAATTTATTACACCCTTAAATACCAATATATTATATATTTTACGCTATATATGATATAAATTACAGATATATTGTAATTATGACCAATATAAATGGAATAACACCTGGCCGCATATGTGCCTGCGTGTTGCAGCAGAAATTCATGAGTGTCTTTATACAAGAGGGGTAGAAATATACAAGCATAGTTTTAACTTGTATACGGGGGGATAATCTGTGTTTATAATAATGGCTCTGTGTGATGATGAAAACAGCCGCCAATTTTTTATAAATCTATATATGGAATATCGATCACTTATGTACAATACAGCATTGGGGTTTGTAAAGAATCCGGCATCGGCCGAGGATTTGGTTCACGACGCTCTTGTAAAACTCATTGAAAAAGAGAACACAATTACAAAACTTGAGCGTTGCACTTTGACCTCTTACATTGTCTATACTATAAGGAACTTATCAAAGAACTATTTGCGGAGGCAAAATCTCGAGCACCAGTATTTCATTGAGGCTGACATTAGTGATAATGAGTTCCGGGCAGTTGATAACACCCCTTTGCCGGAGGAGGTAATGCTCATGAGTGAAAAAAGGGCTGACTTTATTAAGATATGGAACACATTACCTCGCGATACCAAAATCTTGCTTGAAGGAAAGTACATATTGGGGTTGAGTGACGAAGAGCTGGCAGCCGAATTTGGCTGTAATTCAAACAGCATCAGGATGAAGCTGACTAGGGCAAGACGGCAGGTAATCAAATTAGTAAAGGAAGGAGGTTTTAGTTTTGAACCAGCGTGATCAGCTTTTAGAAAACTTTGAAGACGCTTTTATGGCTCTATTTATGGCCAATATCGCTGAGCACGAGGGTAAGGGATTTCTAGAAGAAAATGAGCGACTTAAAAATGATGCAGATTTCAAAGTGCCGCCGGAATTGGACCGTCGCTGTCTACGTACAATCAATAGAGTTGATCGGCGAAAGCGTACATTGTATACAGGCACGAAGGTATATAGGGTATTCAGCAAATTCTCAGTCGCAGCGGTAATTGCTCTGGTGTTGTTTACGTCGGCATACGCTGCATTCCCAGCCGTCAGGGTATCGACGCTCAATCTTCTGATAGAGGTGTCCGATATAGCCACAGAGCTTACATTTGGCGATTCCGATGACGCGAATAACGAGGCTGATAGTATTGAAACACCAAGTGATTCCGCGCCAGAAGATGCCTTGACCATAGCGGGCTATGTCATTCCAGAGTCTATTACCTCTAAATATGAGTTGTTTGATGAGAGCACAAGCCAATTTTTCTCATGGGCATCATTAAGGAGCGGAGATGGCTCAACAATAAGTATTGACATACAGGTTGGAGAAGGCCGCGCAGTTAATATTAATACCGAAGATGCCGATTCAGTGCAAGAAGTGAATATGGGTCATTTCGAAGGTATAATTGTACAACATAATGCAGCGGTAATTGTAGGTGTTGCCGATACAGATAAATTAAACTTTATAGTTATAACATTTACAGACATTGATTTCGAATCAGCTATTAATATGACAAATGACTTTATTAGCGTGAATTAGGAGGTAAAGAATGAAAAAGCTAGTCACTTCTCTTGTTGCAATGGCCATTCTAATATCGTGCTTGGCTCCATGTGCCTTAGCATCTAACGAGGACCGGTATATGGATGAAGAAGTAATAATGCCGAGATACGAGGTTATTAACTATATTACTGCCGGATTAACGATATCTGATTCTGGGCGCGCAAGTTGCAGCGCTACAGCAGGTGTGCTACCTGGGTACAGAGTAGAGCTATTAGCGGAACTTCAGCAGAAAAATGGAACTCGTTGGACAACTATTCACGATTGGTCTACATCTGGAAGTAACCGCGTAGAAGTTTCTGGCCCGTGGTATGTAATGCCGGGATATTCGTATTGTGTCAAAGTTACTGTAACTATATATGATGCCAGTGGGAACTTTGTTGAAGCTCCCGTTGAATATTCGCCTGTCAGAGACTATTAAATTCAACTAACCTATTATCATTTATATCATTTCACTTGCCCCTCTCAATTTATAATCGGGAGGGGCAGGTATGCGCCTTTGGCGCTGGGAGTGCTACATAGCTGAATACCCTTGACCTCCTGATTTGATTCTCATCCAAATCAAATCAGGAGGTCATTTTAATGGCATATAATTACGCCAGGGAAAAACGAAAATTTGACGCCGAGTGGAAACGAAAGGCGTTATGGTATAGGAAAGAAGGCATGAGCGAGGAGGACATCGAGGTGATGCACCGCTTCGACCTCGCGCAGTTCAACCGCGATAGGGCATACGAGAGCCGCAGGCGTCCGTTGGAGACGGCCTGCGGCTCTTGCTATATTCAGGCTCCGGAAACGCCTGCCGAGCGTTATGGCTGGATTGGCGAGATAAGCGACCCACAACTTGTTGAGCGGCTGAACAAGTTGTCAGATAGGGACCTAAAGCTGCTGACACTAATAGTAATCGAAGGAAGGACGCAACAGGAAGTTTCAGAGATGCTATCATGCTCGCATCAGAATGTCAGCCGTCATATTGCACGAATTAGAAAAATTTTGAGTTGAGCATTGCGAAACTCGCTTTCCCGCTGCCTATATAGCGAGAAGCAAAACTTCTTGAGAGTTCTCTACAACTGAATACACGGTGCAGGAGTTAACTGCCCGCGTGGGCTGAAAGGCCCAGCGACATGGGAGGCGGCGCGATGACGGCCGGAGCTTTGCTCTGGCAAGAGCGGTGAACGCTGACCCTAAAACGGCTTTGGCAAGCCGTCTCGCAACGAAAGCGTGGGCAGACAATAAATTCTCGCGCAAGCGCTCCCGTAGACTTGGGGGCAGCCCTGCGGCGCATGGCTCGACCAACGCCGCGGAGTTGAGACAGCTTTGCCCAAAGCAGCTCCTGTAACCCCCTACTCGCCGGGGCGCGTGGCAAATACGGCGGGAAATGAATATACTTTTGATTTCTGTACATAATTGGATTTAGCAGAG
>CALWYO010000039.1 GCA_944385785.1 uncultured Oscillospiraceae bacterium
GGTCCGTGTTTATAAATCAGCTACTCGGTTTTGATTGTTATACTCATATTGATTTTCCTAGATACTTATGTTACGCTAAACACAACACATACTGATAAAGTTTGCTTCGGAGACACTGTGAGTGGGAATTAAACAAGGAGTAACGCTATGATTGTCAATCAACCTTACGATGAGCAACTCGGGGTTCAACTGATTCGTGCCATTGAAAGTGGCGAATATACCCAACTTACAATAATGGTTGCATACGCGAAATTAAGTGGCGTATATAGAATTTCACCATATGTTGAAGAGTTTCGCAAGAACGGTGGTACCGTTCGTTGCGTTGTAGGTATCGATCAGCAAAACACTACCTACGATGCATTATTACATTTGTTAATACTGTCCAATGATGTTAGTATTTTCCATGCCGAAAGCATCTCGCAGACCTTCCACGTCAAATGCTATTGGTTAACTGGTGATAAAACTTGTTGTTACGCAATTGGTTCCAACAATTTGACTGCGGGTGGCCTATTTAGCAATTATGAAATGAGTTCAATAGTTTCTTTAACGGGGGATGATGCCAGCAAAGCTAATGACGCCCTCGAGGAGATATACGTAAAATACGCAGATCCTACAGTATCTGTTTGTAGCCATAAACTTGATAATGCATTTCTTAATGAACTTTTGTCCGAAGGATATGTGATACAGGAAATTCAACAAAGAAAGTCTTTAGCTGAAATAGCACGGCAAACACGTGTAGCGGCAGGTAAAAAGAAGAAACTATTTGGCAACGAAATATTTCCAGCACCAGCCCTTCCAGAACAATACCAGGCCACTAAATCCAAAGCTGGGGCAAGGAAGAGCGGGACAGAGGCCAAGATCAAACCGAAAAGCGTTATTCAAGTGCCTCCTATTGCCGCGAGCTCTGATGACAATGCTTACTTGATTCGACTGATTCCGGGTGCAGGGAATAGATCTAAGCAGGTACATTTTACAGTTGCTCTTCTCAAGGAATATTTCTGCCTTTCCCCCGGTGATACTATTCTTGTTCAGGAAATGCTTCCTACTGGTGCAGTAGGCCAGATTGAACACCGCCAAGTTGTTTTTAGCGAGCGAAATAGGAATGTGAAAATTGAGCTTAGTGGTGCATCCATGCTAGACGATAACTATCCGACAAATCTAGAGACACGACCAGTTCTGATTCTCAAGCGAGTTAATGCAAACCTGTTTGTGTACATGATTCTGTTGGATGGGGACGATGGCTACACGCCGATCAACAACCGGCTGAAGTCGCTTCGCAAAGTAGGAAATGCTCTTCAGTATGAAGTCATTGACGAAAGCACCATGTTTTCTTTGTGGGGAGATTGTCCTATCACGTAACAAAAGAGAGCTGTCGGCAATCATGCTGACAGCTCTCTTTTCATATGGGCTCATTTCTAAACAGTTCTTTATAAGAAGGAGCCTTTGAGTTTTTCTTCTTCGGATCCGGCTTTTGGACGATAATGATATACTCGTTCACGTTCTTAAAAAGGAAATTTGGAGGATATGGATAACTTCCAAAGATAGGGCGTTGAGAGTTAGCTGAACCCCATCTTCCACCTGTACCGTCCTTGTTCCAAATAATCTGGTTGATAAGGGCGAAACCACATCCTTGCAGGACCTTAGTCATATCGCTTGCGAGAGGAATTGTAAGTAATCCGTGTTCTCTGGTATTCTGGTTGACGTTAGCTGTAACAACACACATTTTTCGACCGGGCATCAAAACGCGGTAGCATTCCTCAAACACTTTTTTAAGATCCGCCAGAAAATCATCGTAGTATTGATACCCACCAATGTTTCCTTCGTACTCTCCGTAATCGGCTTTATTCCAATATGGAGGTGAGGTAACAACAATTCCTACGCTTTCATCTTGAATCTGCGTCATATTGCAGGAACTTGAGTTTACAATTCTATACTGACCTTCAGCGAGATTATTATCCACAGCTACTTCGTGTAAACGGCTTAATGCCTCTCTGTAATACACGGAATTTGTTTCAAAACCCAAATAGGATCGACCTGTCTGCAAAGCCACTTTTCCGGTAGTAGCCATACCAGAAAACGGGTCCAAAACAACTTCTCCCACAAATGAGAACATCCGGATTAGCCGGTAGGGGATTTCGGGTGGATATACAGCGGGATGTATATTATCACTGACGTTAGCGATACTCCAAACTGTTTTTGTCCATTCCTTCCATTCTTCACTTGTTAGTTTTGATGCTTCTTTGATTTCTGCACTAATTGCAGTTGCCATAGTTTTTACCTCTTTTCGTTGTCTCGGTTACAATAAACTTGATTGTGGTACCAGTCCTCAATATAGGAAGCAAAGGTAGTTGGAAGATTTAAGGCAGCAATAATGATCTCCTCAACGCGCCGAATAATTTCCATTGCGTCCCAGTGGGAATAATTAACAATTTTCTTTCCAGCATTGAATGAAACGGTGGGATGATCCTTCACGCGCTGCGAGTAAGCATTCCCAAGCTTACATAGCTCCTCTTGCTGCAATGCAGTAAAACAGTTCCAACTGACCCGGTAGTCCGACAAAAACGATGAGTTTAAATGAAAACCATCCCCTATGGCGACCCAGTACCAATAGGCAATACGATTACTTAGCAAAGCAATACAGAAGTCGCGGCGAATCTCGTCGGGGAAATAATATATCTTAGATGTATTTGACAAATAGGGGTTTCCTTTTTCGTCAGTTGAAGGGGGAAAATGATCATATGCGCAAATCCAGTTGTAAGCAGTGCCGTTTACTACCAGAGTGTGCTCACTTGGATATGGCACACACAGCTCTTTCAAACTGCTATGTCCTCGGTTGATTACCTCAAAAGCCTGCTTTTCAAGTGGGCATGATATTTTGGGGACATATTTTGAAATCTTCAAATTAGAGATGTCACACAGTTCCTGCTTTTTAAACAACTGATCACGATGTTCAGAAGTCCAGCGCTGGAGTCTGGTAGTAGTAAGGGTTGTAGCAGCTTGGTGTGTGTTATGAAACAATATGGTGTTTCGTGTCTTTACCTGGTCGCCGAATAGAGAATCCGGGCTTCGATCATAGTTTAAAAAAATCCATTCTCCACTATTAGCACTCATGCGTTCTCTTAGCTCTACATATTTTCTTCCCTGAGAGTAGCAGACGGAAAGGGGTAGTACTAATGCGGAACAGCTTGTCCCAGATGAATGTGTAATCAAGTTCTCTACAAAAGGAATAAATAGATTGGAATCCTTCCCTTCAGAAACATACGGGGGATTTCCGATAATACAATTATATGTTTGAGGAAGCTCCTTGTGGGAGGAATAAACTATTTGTAATTGTGTAGCATCTCCAACGAATAAGGAGTGCCTAAGTGCATACCCTACTTCAAAAAACCGGCTAAAATCATCAGAGTATTCATCTATGTAGTATTGGAGAAACACTGCCTTACAGCAGTCAATTGCCGCCTGACTGATGTCAACACCCCATATACATTTTGTGAGCAGTTCTACTGATGTATCAAAACAATGATTGGGATTGAGTTTTTTTTCCAGATTGAGAAAACTCTGGAGTAGAAAAACACCGGATCCACAACTAAAATCGATAATTGTTGGAAAAGGAATATGAGGGGAAACAGATGAAATGCACCGTGAAACCATAAAGTCTACAACATCAATAGGGGTGTAGTAAACGCCTTGATTTTTCTTTTTTATATTTGCTCTTCGAGCTCCCCCGGATACTTTAACTTTAAAGTATTCATTTGTGTTGTATTCCAACGCTTCTAGAGCATAGTTGAGTAGATCTCGCCAATCTGGGCACTGCTTTAAATCCATCAGTGTCTTAATTGTTCCACCAAGCTCAATCTGCCGAACACTCTCAGTGCATAAATCAAAACAGCAATCAACAGAGAGATTCATCAAGCAAAGAGCATCGGATAGGTGAGTGGAATTTAACTGATTTGACTGCTCTGTTCGCAAAAGCAATAAGCAAACAAGGACAATTTGACGTGTTTCATCGGAAGAAAGGCTTACGCTGCTATTATCGGAAACCAGTGTAAGTCTAGCCTTCTGAATAATGTCAGATAGCATGGTTATTCTGGTGTTAGTGCCAGTTATATTAGTTGCTTTACTCATTGATTATCACCACTATTCAAAGAAATGCTTGCATTTGAAAGCTTTATAAATAGATCTTCCCAGCAAGAGTCATTTACTTCGTTCTGTACGCCATAGTCGATAAGTGCCAGCAATGATTTGTGTGTTAACAGGTAGGCCATCTGTACACTTGATAATCGGTTGCGATCTGCGGCGGCTAATCTTCTAAAATCCCTTGCTTCACTATTATCTAGGTTCAATGTAATAATAAGCGTCTCGATGTCTGAACTATTGGGAGGAGCGTTATTCTTTCCATGCTCAATGTTACTAACATATTGCCCGGTCTTGCCAATCGCTGTTGCCACTTCATCTTGGGTAAGGCATGCGGCTTTTCGTTTTGCTTTTAGAAATTTTCCAAATTCAGATGGTTCAAACAATATAGCTCCTCCTTTCCATAAAATAAATAAATTTATTTATTTATTATATCTGAAATAGCATTTGTTGTCAAGAACGACCGTGCTAAGATCGTCCAGTTCAGACCTCTTATACACATTGTCTGTGATCGCGTTTTCGACTGCAATGGTATTAATCATGATCATACTGCCATCAGAGTATTTAACGCTTCGCAAGTGTGTCTATGCTGTACTTACAGGCAATCAATTTCTTTATTTGGTGCCCCACAAATCTTTATGTTTCTTGTGTTTCTTTGGTCCTCGTGGCTTTAACTCAGGTCGTTTGACTCCTCCGTTTCAGAAATGGATATCCTCAAATTTGTCGAAGAAAACAAATAATCCGAACTCATCTCCCACATGGAAGATTTGTTTCGGATTATTTAGGCTTGGTGCGAGCGAATGGACTCAAACCTTTACCAGAAGACTGGCACCTGAGATTGGAAGAAATCCTTTTCGATTTCCACCGCCTGCAGGTGTTGGGTTTTGGCGTACAGTTTTTGCTTCCTGCATTCCGGTTTTCGATTCGGGAATCTTTTTGGTGCATAGATGATAGGGGTGTTTTCCTGTGAGCCCGTCTCTATACCCATCTATATAAAGGATCCTCAGGCAATTTACAAACCGTCTTTCAAAGCTACTTTTATCATACCACGCCACTCCTACAAGGATAGAAACTGAAGAACCCCGATTCATTTTTCTTGCTGTTCGTGAAAACCCGGGCGGAATCAAAACTAACTGATGCTTCCCGCCCTGTTTTTTACAGCTGCCGCAACATCCGCTGCAGCGCCGCCAGATCCAGGTCCCCGGCCAGCGCCTTCTCTTTCAGCTGTTGTGCCTGGGCAACCTTGCGGTTCCACTCCTCCATCGACAGTGTGCCGCTGCGCTTGCGGGCTTTGAGCCGGTTGTAAGCACGGCTGTATTCCACCTGAATGGGGGAACTACTCTTCTTTTTTCGTTCTGTCCTGTGGGCACCTACCTGCCTGCAGGTCTTTTTTGTTTCCCCAGGCGCCACCTGCTCGCAATAAACGGTGCTGTACCCTCCCTGGGCCAAAAACCATTTACCACAATTCTGGCAGCGGCGGGGCAGATTGCCTGCCGCCATCCCCTTGTATAAGTCGATATAAAGGAAACTGGCCAGATGGGTGAAAATCATTTTTTCCCCCAGGGAAACCTTA
>CALWYO010000040.1 GCA_944385785.1 uncultured Oscillospiraceae bacterium
CTGCGGCAGCACCGGTGCCGGCAACGGCGCCTGCAGCGCCTGCTGAGGATAGCACAGTCTTGACTGCCGCGGCAGCGGCGGCGTCCCCGCCGGCCTCTGCTGCAGAGCGCAGGAAGTAGAGCACAAAAGGCATCGGTGCCAGACCGTAGAGCTTGACGCCCTCCTTCTCGTAGCCTTTGGCTCCCTTCTCGATGGCGCGCCGCCCGTAGTTAAGGCGGCTCTTCACGGTGTTCTCGGAGACATCCATCCTCTGGGCTATCTCTTTGATGCTCATCTCGGCGTTATAATAGAGCATAACGGTCTTGCGCTGCTCCGGCGGCAGTTTATCCACAAGCTCCTGAACCATGCGCTGCGTCTCAGCGCTGTCCATGGCCGCCTCAGGGACGTTGTGCAGGTCAAAATCCTCCAGGTTGTCCAGGACGCTGTTGCCCTCCTCATCCTCCAAAAACTGAAAGTCCTTTGGATTGCGCTGGCGTTCATTGAGGCACAAGCGGGAGGCTATGGTATTTGCCCAGCTGACAAACCGCTCAGGTTCCCGCAACGTGTCCAGCTTTTCATAAATTTTTAGAAGCGCCTCCTGGGCCATATCCTCAGCATCCTCCGGATGGTCCATGATCCTCTGGCACTGGAAAAGCACGTTTTTATAAGCCGCCTCCAGCAGCCGGTTCATGGCCTGGCCGTCTCCCGCCTGGGCCTCTTTAACAAGGTCAGCAATCTGTCCTCTCTCCATCCTCGCCATTTTTGCCAGTCTCTCTTTCTCTCATAATGTAACCTATAACGGCCGGATTTTCCAATATGGTCCTCATTGCCTCCTGGAAGAAGCACTCCTGAAGCCATTCAAAAAAAGTCATATCATAATATCCCCCCTTTCAGTCTCTATTCGTTAAGACACAAAAAAGGGGGCTACGGTTTTAAATTGCGGAAAATAATTGAGGCCTCAACAAAAACTCCCCTTGAAGAGCCCCGCCGGCGTCAGCCGTCGGCGCCCTCTAAAATCGCTTTTGCTTTTGCGTATTTCTCCCGTCGTTTTGCCAGCTGCTCCTCTGGCAGCTCCTCACAGCCGGCAAATCGTGTTTCATCGGAGTTGTGGGCAAGGTCCGCCAGTTTGACTTTCACTGCCAGGGGATTTGAGCGGATGGCCCGAATATACTCCAAGTAGTCCGTTCCCCTCTCATGAGTCAGCAGCCGCAAAGCATCGGTGACCTCTTTTGGGAACTGCCTCTCTAAATCCCAAAAAGTCACAGCCGTATCCTCCACCACATCGTGGAGCAGCGCCACGCAGACGCTTATCTCGTCTGTCATCTGCTCCGCCAGATGATATGGGTGAAAGATGTAGGGCAGGCCGCCTTTGTCAGTTTGGCCCTGGTGGGCGGCGTATGCTATCTCCAGAGCCCTTTTTGTCAGCGGCGTATAAATCATGTCCTCTTTCCCCTCCCTCTTTCAGTCTCCTCTTCCGCCAGAAATATGGTCCGGCCTCTTTTAATGTGTGAGCACAGCGGACGCCTACGCCGGCAGCCTATTCCAGGTGTCGGCGCATAATTCCAGGCAAACCCATTATAGGTTACAGTGTCCTTAAAGACAAGGGCTGGGCGGGAATTTCGCCTGGAGCCGCGGGAAACTTAAACTGCGGCTCCCTCTGATCCGCGGGGAAGCAAAAACCCGAATCCGCCCATGAGCGGATTCGGGTTTTCAATCCTGAGCAAACGGTTAAAACCGATATTTTTGCTATACTTCTGCATAACAAAAACGTGGTCGCAAAGCGAACTTTGCGACCACGTGGCACGCCTGGAGGGACTCGAACCCCCGGTCTCGCGGTTCGTAGCCGCGCACTCTATCCAGCTGAGCTACAGGCGCACATTGCATCGGAATTGATGCTTAAATATAATAGCACCTCCCAAACTAAAATGCAACCCCTATTTTACGTTTTTTGGTCAAAAAATCCGGAGGAACGGCAAAAAGTTATTGACAACTCATCTCACATGAGGTAGAATATATCACGCTGACCCGGACGATTAGCTCAGCTGGTATGAGCATCCGCTTGACGTGCGGAGGGTCACAGGTTCAAGTCCTGTATCGTCCACCAGAGTAAAGCCTTAGAGCCTCAAGGGTTCTAAGGCTTTTTAATTTGTTGTGCAATTTGGAAATAATCAAATTTGCTGGTAACGTGTCAGTATTGATATTTTAACATGTCTTGTGGGGGGCGTATTATACGCCCCCTTTTGCACAAATTTTGCAATAAATTAACCTGCCGGAGATAGATTATCGATAGTGCCTGGTATACATTAGCTGTGTAGTATTTCCAATTTGGGAAAGGGTGTAATGGACATTAAAATCAGCAAGAGATTTCCGGTTAAGGAGAGGCGTTTTTTAAACATATTCCTGCCGGTGAGCATATGCGCCCTGGTCCTTGAGATTTTGGCGCTGCTGGTGTGTATTGTAGTTTTCGC
The DNA here is from genome assembly GCA_944385785.1 of uncultured Oscillospiraceae bacterium. GTDB lineage: Bacteria > Bacillota > Clostridia > Oscillospirales > Oscillospiraceae > RUG626. The sequence goes on from CALWYO010000040.1 coordinate 2,448, forward strand.
GCCCCTTTCAGATACGGTCAGCAACATATTTATCTTCTCCATAGCGATTACCGCACTGCTCATATTTCTGGTTCCCTTTATTATGTCGTTTGTATCGGGCTATAGAGGGGACAAAAAGCAGTTCCGGAGTAAAACCTCCCTGGAAAATCAAACAGCTCTGGAGTCTGGCAAAACTGTCATTGAAAGCGACGCCGCTATTCGTAAGAAGTACCTGCGTTTTCCAAAAATTCTGGCTCTTCTGGTATGTCCCAGCGTATTTCTCCTGTCAGGTCTGGCGCTGTCCCTTACAAAAGACCATCAGGCCGCCTTTTCTGTACGGCTTCTGCGGCTTCCGTTTTTAGCCCTGGCAGCAGCGGCGCTTGTTGCATTTATCCCACTTCTAATGTACTGGGCAAACTGCTCAGGTACTTCCCTTGTCCAGAGGATATACCTGGGCCAAAGCAGCTTTCGGTATTCCGGTTACAGCGGGAGTATGGAGGAACGGGTGGAGTTCTCATATGCGCTTATCAGTCTGGAGAGCTTTCATGTGGGCAGACGCGCCATCAGCATACGCGGTGAGTTTTTGAAAACCACATCAGATTTATACGGCGTCCGCAACAAGGGGCCTTTCAGCAAAAACCTGCATATACCCCGCACCTTTACCAAAAGTCAGGAACAGACTTTGCTGGCTTTTCTCCAGGAGTACAGCGGAAAGTCCGGAAGCGGCACGGCCATTGCTGAAGAATAAACTCGTAATATCTGACCGCGCACGGCGGAATATCACCGGAAGCCGCGCTGTGTTTTCCAAGTTTCAATCTGGCTATGTCAAAAGAGAAACTAAAATAACTGTATCCCAAAAGTAAACAGTCAGACAAATCCCATAAGCTACTATATATTCCCAGTCTCCGTCAGCTGGAAAGTTAAAGACGCCCCAGGCAGCTTCAGCAGCGGTTCGGCGTCACCGCCCGTAAAGGTTACCTGGACTGACAGATAAACTGAGCGCGTGTTGCAGTTTCTCCTCTCTGCAACACGCGCCTGATTTGTTTAAAGGCTATTGGGCATCTTAACTTAAAATATATCACAAAATTCACTTGTAAATTTACAGGAAATTCGGCATAATATACACATCACATAGCACATTTTAATATAACGGCAAATTTACAGAACAGGGGGGATAATATGCGCGGTACGCGCTCCCTGCGCCATTCCGCCAATCTATTATGAAGAGCGGAAAAAAGCGTATAGCATTTTTTCTTATCATCGCTGTCATTGTAATTTTACTGGTTTTGGGAATTGTGAATATACTGGGGAAACGGGTAAGTATTTCCATAGACAGCGGGGAAATCGGATATGTCATATGTTACAGCGGAGGGTTCGGCCCCCGAAGGTTGGATTACCAGGAGAACAAAGCCTTTTTGGATGGTTTTTTTGATATGCTCTCAGGTGAGTATACTTTTGTGAGAATATGGAACAACAGGGGTGTGGACGGCGGCGGGCCGTCATCGATCTATCTGTATGGCAAAGACGGCAGCTTAATTGATACTATACTGTATGTAGGCGGCCTCAACATCTGTACTCCGGCCTGGATAGACTCAGTATATTATGTATACCATCGGGAAGGAGCGTCCGCTGCCTTTTACAATCTGGACGAGTATTTAGCTATGTACGGCGAATACGAATAGACAAACTTAAGAGGAAACTTCGCAGAATTCTATCACCCGCAGACGGCGGGGTAAAATTAAATTTCGTAATTTCCAGGGATGTACACCTTGAAATTACACCGCCGATAAAATTTTCGCCGGCAATTTT
>CALWYO010000041.1 GCA_944385785.1 uncultured Oscillospiraceae bacterium
GCAAAGCGCCTCGCGGACGACCCCCGCCCATGTAATGGGCGGTTATACTTACAAAGGTGCAGGGCCTGCCCTGCTACCCCCCGCGGGGGCACGCCCCCGCGGGGCGACCCCCGCCCACGTTGTGGGCGGAACTCCCTCCCTGGTGAGGGAGAACGAGGGGAGCCCAACAAAACCCGCAGGTTGCGCGGCCAGAGGGCCGGTGATATAATTAAAAGCAGCAGAAAAAGGACGCCTGGAAGGACTTTATATGAAGTACTCTGCTCCCGCCTGCGGTGTCAGCAAACTTCCGAGAGTGTCCCGAACAGGCGGTTGATATACAAGCTGTTCCCTGGCTTCAGGGCAGCGCGCCACGCGAATCCCATATTTAATTTATAGGAGGTATGGAAAATGAAAGTGCTGATGGTCGGAGGAGTTGCCGGCGGGGCCGGCACGGCGGCCCGTGTGCGCCGCCTGGACGAGAACGCGGAGATTATAATGTTCGATAAAGGGCCGTATGTGTCCTATTCAAACTGCAGTTTGCCCTACAGGCTCAGCGGCGCCGTACAGAAGACGGAAAACCTGGTGCTGATGACGCCCTGGGGATTTGCCCATCAATACAATATCCAGGCCCGTGTTAACAGCCAGGTACTGTCAATTGACAGAGCCAATAAAATGGTGAGGGTCAAAGATCTGGAGAAGAACCAGGAATATGAGGAGAGCTACGATAAGCTGGTGCTGGCCACAGGCGCCGACGCCATCATATTGCCGATACCCGGCATAGAGAATGCCAACCTGTTTACGGTAAAGACAGTACCTGATGTGGCCCGCATCTGCGAGAGGCTGGAAAAAGGCGATGTGAAGAGGGTCACTGTTGTAGGCGGCGGCTTTATTGGAGTGGAGGTGGCCGTCAATCTTAAAGAGGCAGGCTACGATATCTCTCTGGTGGAGGCGGCTCCGCAAATACTGAGTACGTATGACTACGATATGGTCCAGATCCTGCAAAAGGAGATGCTGGACAAGGGAGTTAACCTGATTGTGGGCGACAAGGCCGCATCTTTTGAAGGCTCCAATATTATTCTGGAGTCCGGCAAAGTGGTGGAGGGCGACGCCGTTATAATGGCTGTGGGCGTAAAGCCCGATTCGACTCTGGCCAGAGAATGCGGACTGGAGTTGAATGATAAGGGCGCTATTGTGGTGGATGCCAACTACCGCACCAGCGATCCGGATATCTACGCCGTGGGCGATGTTATAGAGGTATATAACGCCATCACCGGAAAACCCCAGCAGCTGCCTCTGGCCGGCCCTGCTCAGAAGCAGGCGCGGCAGGCTGCCGATCACATGTATGGCCGGCCTGTACGCAACACCGGATATATTGGCTCAAGCTGCATCAAGGTGTTCGATTATAACGCCGCCAGCACCGGCCTCACTGGGGCCCAGTGCGAAAAAGAGGGAATTAAATACGACTATGTCTATATCATGCCCCCAGATCGGGTGGGCCTGATACCTGGGAGCACACCAATGCACTATAAACTGATCTATGAAGTGCCGACAGGAAAAGTGTTGGGCGCCCAGGCTATCTCAAAAGGCGACGCCCCCAAGCGTATCGACGTCGTAGCCACCCTGATAAAATTTGGCGGCACGGTGGACGATCTGCGGGATCTGGAGCTGTGCTATGCCCCGCCTTTTAGCACTGCCAAGGATGCGGGGAATAACGCGGCGCTTGTTGCAGGAAACTTACTTGAGGGGGCTTTTAAGCAGGTACATGTCAGCCAGGTCCGGGAGCTGGTGGAATCCGGCGCCTTAATTATAGATGTGAGGGAACCAAGAGAGTTTGAAAGATCCCATATCAGGACGGCTGTGAACATTCCCCTGAGCCAGCTAAGGGACCGTCTGGACGAGATCCCCACTGACCGGCCGGTCTATCTGCACTGCCGCAGCTCCCAGCGCAGCTACAACGCCTGCCTTTGCCTGCAGGCCCACGGCTTTAAGGATGTATACAATATCTCCGGCAGCTATCTGGGAATCAGCTTTTATGAGTACTTTAACGATGTGACCCAGAATAGAGAGCCAATAGTAACAGACTACAATTTCAATTAAAAACTGGCAGCGTTGGCCGGCGACGCCGGCGCTGCTTCGGATAAACAGATAGAGAAAAGCTGGGTTTCCGCTTTGTGGAAACCCAGCTCATTATATTTTACATGGTTTTAACTGAAAGCTGGTGGCCGTATAATGCTGCCAGCTATATAATAAAAAATGGGAAGTGCGCTTATAGCGGCGGCGCTTATCATGGGATATGGCCGTCGGATAGCGCGTTTTTCAAAGGAAAAGACTGCGCTTTTAACGGCATCGCTAAAAGGAGAACAGCCATGGAGCGGATTATTATTTATGGCAGCCAGTATGGGAGTACACAACGCTACGCCAAAAGGCTGTCCCAGCAGACTGGTATTCCTGCGGTAAATTATAAAGAGACGCCGGAGCTCTCCGATGTGAAAACCATTATCTATCTGGGCGGCCTGTATGCCGGCGGCGTTCTGGGACTGGCAAAAACCCTGCGGAAAATTTCCACTGAGAAAGTTCAGAAGCTGATTCTGGTTACAGTGGGACTTGCCGACCCTGAGGAACAGGAAAATAAGGATAACATTCGCGCGTCCCTGCAAAGACAGATATCTCCGGAACTCTTTGGCCGGACGAAAATTTTCCATCTTCGCGGCGGTATCGATTATCAAAAACTTTCCTTCGGCCACCGTACGATGATGAAACTGTTGTACCAATCATTGCACAGGAGGCCCTGGGAGACGCAGACGGCGGAAAACAGGGCGTTTATGGAGACTTATGGGAAACAGGTGGACTTCACGGATTTTGGCGCTTTGGAACCTATTGTTCAGGAAATACACAGGGGGACAATATGAACAATACCGTTAAAAATATCCTGAAAATTCTTCTGATTGGTCTTGCCGCAACGGCCGTCCGCATTATCGGCCAACTCTCCATTCCCGAATCTTCAGAGCAGACGATTCTGGCGCCCAGCATTTTTGCAAAAAACGGCACCATGCCTTTGGCCTTTACAGTCTACGGAATTTTTGCCTACTCCGTGATTGCCTGTATGTTTCTGATAATCCGGAATCAACTGGGCGGCAATCGGATTTTACAGAGTAAAGCGGGCGCTGACTCTGGGGGGACTGCTGTTTGGGGTGGATCTGATTCTATTCAATTTCTTTATGCCGTTGATGTTTGATGCAGATATCCCAGACCTGATCCTCCGCACATTGGTGGACGCCCTGATGGTAACGGCTGGGTGCCTGTCGTTTCCAAATCAACGTGATTTAAAATCGGCGGGCCGATGGTAGCCCTTATCCAGGTGCCGATAGATACAATATTCTTCAATATTGGGGTCGCAAGCCCAAACTCCCAAACTATCTCAAGCTATAATTCCGGCCTGAAAGTATGGAATGGCAGTCAAAGACATACCGACTGTATTTCGTATATGAAAAAGGTCGGGGCGCTATGAATTGAATATTTCAGCAAAAGCGGTACGGGATTTTCCGTGCCGCTTTTATATATCTGCATATTTTGTTTTACTTTCTGCATATAGCACA
>CALWYO010000042.1 GCA_944385785.1 uncultured Oscillospiraceae bacterium
CGCTTTATCTGCTCCATGGCGTTTTTGGCAGTGAGGATGACTGGCTCTACGGCACGCGCATACAGAGATGGTCCAATGAAAAGAATCTGGCGGTTATAATGCCGGCAGGAGAGAACGCTTTTTATATCGATCATCCGAATTGGTACGCAAATTACGGCGAATTTATCGGTGAAGAGTTAGTGGAATTTACGCGCAGGACTTTTCCCCTTTCCAGTAGAAGAGAAGACACATTTATTGGCGGATTATCCATGGGTGGATTTGGCGCAATTAGAAACGGGCTTAAGTATAATGAGACTTTTGGCGCCATCGCCGCACTGTCGGCTGCTCTTAATCTTAACGAGGAGAATATTCAGGCTATGCCAGAGGAGCATGTTTTGCCTCCTTTAAGTAGAAAGTTTTTCAAGGCCCATATGGGTGATGACTTGTATGCGGCTATGGAAACAGACATTCATCCGATATACCTTGTTAAACAAATTATAAATAATGGTGGAGTTTTCCCCAAAATATATATGGCATGCGGTACTGAAGATGCGGGAAGCCTACCGCTTAACGAAAACTTCCATAACTTTTTAGTTGAAAACGGTGTAGAGCATACTTGGGTTACCGATTCCGGTGCCCATGAATGGGACTTTTGGGATCGATACATTAAAAAAGTGATAGATTGGCTTCCTCTTGATGATGCCACTGAAGGTACTACTAGCGGCAGCGTACAGGCATAGGGCGCGTAGTTGATATTTTGAATAGGAGGACTTTATGGAAGTAAAAAACTGGACATATGATGAATTTCCTGATTATACAGGTACGCCGCTGGGAGCAAAACGTATAGCGACTTCCGGAGAAGAGATTTTGACAGTGTACCTGAAAGATGTTGAATATGCTGTCGTAGATGGCGTCCATCTTCATTTACAGATATTGAAGCCCTCTGTCAGAAATGACGCAGAGAGAAAGTACCCTTGCATGGTATATGTTCAGGGCTCGGCCTGGGGTGAACAGAATGTCTATATGGGAGTGTGCTCCCTGGCAAATATAGTGAAGCGGGGCTTTGTTGTAGCCGTTGTTCAATACAGGCACTCCGGTCAGGCGCCGTTTCCAGCACAAATACAGGACGCAAAAAATGCTATACGCTTCTTAAGAAAGAATGCCGATGAATACAATATAATGCCTGAGAAAATGATCGTAGCTGGTTCTTCCTCAGGTGGACATACTGCGGTTTTCTGCGGACTGGTTGGAGATGGGGAAGAATTTGATAAAAATCTCTTCCCAGGAATTTCAGCGGAGGTGTGTGGTATCGTTGACTATTATGGAGCGGTGACGCTGATGATGGAAGATGGAAACCCCACTACTATTAACCATAAGCTTCCAGACAGCCCAGAGGGAAGGCTCATGAGGGCTAACTTAAGAGAGCATCCTGATATTGCGGCTAAAGGCACTTGTGTGACTTACATAACTTCTGATACAAAAATTCCACCAGTTCTTATTTTCCACGGTACAAAAGATATGGTTGTGAATTGCAGGGAAAGCGTTGAGTTATATGAGAAGCTAAAAATGTGTGGGAAAGATGCTGAACTCTATCTTATAGAAGGTGCAAACCATGGTGGCGGTGAGTTCTGGACAGAGGATATCTGCGATATTACTGCTGAATTTATGGATAGATGCTTTAAAAAGTTTTGTGGTGAGGATAATATATGACTCGTGTTTACATAATAAGGCATGCTGAAGCTGAGGGAAACCTTTATAGACGTATTCATGGCCAATATAACTCAAATTTGACCGCATTGGGAGTTAAGCAATTAGACGCTTTGGAGAAGCGATTCAGCGATGTAGAGATTAATAAAGTGTATTCCAGTGATTTGAAACGTACGATGATGACGTCAACAGCCATTACACGTAGTCGTGGTATTAGTGCGGAGCCTGAACGACAGTTTAGAGAAATATTTATGGGAAGATGGGAAGACTTAGAGTGGGGGAATGCTGAGAAGTACGATCGGGAACAGCTTGTTCTGTTCAGTGTAGATCCGGCAGAATGGAAAATAGATGGCAGCGAGAAGTTTTACGAGCTTCGCGATAGAGTGTTGAGAGCTGTTATAGATAAGGCAGCAAAGAACAAGAACGGTACGATAGCAATTTTTTCGCATGGTGCGGCTATCAGGGCCCTGACGTCGGCTATACTTGGAGTACCATCAGATGAAATTCAGAAGATAAAATATTGTGATAATACTGCGGTTATGGCATTAGACGTGGAAGGCGAATCAATCGATCTTCTCTATGAAGGAGACGATTCGCATATTACAGAGGAATACACCAGATTTCGGCGTCAGAGTTGGCATAAAGACGGTGGACAGGGGCTGGATGCCTCCAACCTCAGAATAGAAGTGGCAGGCAGCCAGGATATTTCCAGGGCGAAAGATTGGTTCCCAAATGGAGCATGGAGTGCAATCAGCGGCGATCAAGTTAGTGCGGCTTTTCGGGAAGATGAGCTCATAGGGATTGTGGCAGTTGACACAGTTAAGTATGTGAATAAAGGTGTTGGTGTTATTGACCTCTGCTGTTTCTCGCCAGAGTGGAGGGAGAAAAGATATTTGCCGCAACTTATTGGACGAGCAGTATCGCAGTGTCGTGCATCGGGATTGAAAACTTTATCGCTGGGGGTAGCTGAAAATAGCGTAATAGATAAATTTCTCCATCTTGGATTTGAGCGTTCTCAAGATGAAGGGATAAGTTGCTGCCTTGACTTAACGGTGTGATATACTTGAAAATTGCTATAAGGTTTTATTGATAAGCAGTTTTTGAAGCTGTGGTATCTATTACAGGCATTTTGCCCAGATTATATTTTATAGATTGGGCAAAATGCCTAAAAGGGTTTTTATATTGGGACAAAATAGGACAAGTATTTACACTTTTTTGCATATTATAAGATTTTACATAACTATTACTTAAATTTTCTTGACATAACCATTAAGTAGGTATATTATCTAACCGATAAAGTCCGGTAGGTAAGGCTACCATAGGGATATGGATTGCTGCCGCGAAGTGGTGGAGACACCATGAGATGGTCTGAACAGGTCGTGTCGAAGCACAAGGTACGACATAATGCAGTTTCAACGCCCTTTGGATGCTAAAGCCAGTTACGGTGCAGATGTTTTATCGTTTTGTTCCGCACCGGGTTACCGGTGCTTTTATTTTGACTGTAATGGGAGGTGAAGAGAATGGACGCCGGCAGTAGTAATGGCACAGTTGGCCGAAGTATAGGCAGAGTAGCCGTTCAATTTGTGCGTCTATTCCTGTGCCTCATTTACTAATACTAGACTGTGCCTTGTTCAACTTGTAATTTAAAACATTGTAAGGAGACAAGGTAAGATGGGAAAAAATGAAACAATTATGGCCACTACTATCGAGGCCCTTATCGATAGTAAAAAGTATTCTACGCTGAGAGATATTTTTGTTACGATGCAGCCCGCTGATATTGCCATTCTCTTTGAGTCGATAGATGAGAGTAAGCTGCCGCTGCTTTTTAGACTCTTGCCTAAAGAGCTCGCTGCAGAGACATTTGTTGAGATGGACAGCGATGAACAGGAGTTGCTAATACGTGGATTTTCTGATGCTGAGCTCAAAGATGTTGTAGATGAACTTTATGTCGATGATGCGGTAGATATCGTCGAAGAAATGCCTGCCAATGTCGTAAAGCGCATATTGAGACAAGCTGATCCTGATATGCGTAAAATGATTAATGAGATTCTTAACTATCCCGAAGACTCTGCGGGCAGCATAATGACAACTGAGTATGTGAGTTTGCGGCCAGACATGACGACGGAAGATGCGGTAAAGCGCATCAGACGCACGGGAGTTGATAAAGAGACAATTTATACTTGTTATATTACTGATAATAACAGGAAACTTCTTGGATACATTACACTAAAATCCCTCATTCTTGCGGAAGACAACACCAAAATTTCTGAAATAATGGGGACGGACATTATTTCCGTTACGACTACCGATGACCAGGAAGAAGTTGCGAATACTTTAAGTAAATATGATTTATCTGCTGTGCCAGTTGTAGACATGGAAAACAGGCTTGTGGGCATAGTTACTATGGATGACGCCATGGACGTAATTGAAGAAGAGACAACGGAAGATATGGAAAAAATGGCTGCAATTACGCCGACGGATAAACCATATTTAAAAATGAGCGTTTTTGAAATATGGAAGGCGCGTATCCCCTGGCTGATGCTCCTGATGATCTCTGCTACATTTACTGGGATGATAATATCTTCTTTTGAGTCTGCTCTGGCAAAATGGGTAGCTTTGACTTCTTTTATTCCTATGCTTATGGATACAGGTGGAAATTCAGGAAGCCAGGCTTCTGTTACTGTTATCCGCGCACTCTCTATTGGAGAGCTGGCCTTAAGTGATATTTTTAAGGTTGTGTGGAAAGAATTTAGAGTTTCTATTCTCTGTGCTGTAGCTCTGGCAGTTGTAAATTTCTTCAAAATCCAACTGGTTGATGTTATGTTGCTGGGCAATGAGGGCATAACGGTACCGGTTACGCTGGTGGTTTGCATAACGCTTGCGCTTACAGTTATCTGTGCAAAATTTGTCGGTTGCACACTTCCGTTGGCCGCAAAAAAACTTGGTTTTGACCCAGCGGTTATGGCCAGCCCGTTTATAACGACGATTGTAGATGCAATATCTCTGCTTATTTATTTTGAAGCGGCGACTATGATGCTCGGGCTGTAGGAGAATACGGGAATAATGGTAATCAACAATAAAATCCTTTTCTGGAAACGGCATAGCTGATGAGCTATGCCGTTTCTATGCCTTGCAGGTTTTGGCAAAGATGCTAAGGATATTTTGATAAGACCATAGAAAGTGTCAATTTGCCATTATTAATACTGATTTAGAATAATTTTTCACTCGGTCTCCTTAAAATGAGAATTTTTGTTATCATCTTCTCTTGACAAATCTATATACAGAAATTATAATATAACGGTGTTATATAACGGCGGTATATGAGAGGTTGGATATATATGGGAGAAGCAGAGGCGACGACTTTGCACTTGATCCATTTGGCGGCCATGCAGGAATTTCTGGAAAAGGATTTTAAGTCGGCTTCCTTACGTAATATTGTAAAAAAAGCAGGCGTGACAACTGGCGCGTTCTATGGCTATTATGCCAGTAAAGAAATGCTGTTTGAGGCATTGGTTTGCGAACAATACGAGCATTTTATTGAACTTTTTCAGAAGACGCAGCAGGATTTTTCAAATATTCCGCATGAGGAACAGCCGAAACATTTGAGCGATATATCCGGCGCATGTATGGATGAAATGCTTTTGTATGCCTACCAGAATTTAGATGTATTTAAGCTCATACTTTGTCATTCCGAAGGGACGCGCTTTTCCCATCTGATTGACGAAATGGTGGAGATAGAGACCAAAGGGACCCACAACTATTTAGCTGTACTTGAAAAATTAGGCAGACCTGCGCCGCCGATTGACGAGCATTTGGAGCATGTATTGATTACAGGCATGTTTAATACGTTTTTTGAATTGATTGTTCATGAAATGCCGCTTGAAAAAGCGCAGCACTATTTAAAAGAAATGCGGACATTTTATACCGCGGGCTGGATGAAAATTATGGGGCAATAAGCCCTGTAATTTTTGCCGTTTAATTAGCTTTAGCTAACTAATTTACCGAATATCCTGAAACGGTACACCCGTTTTTTTATCATAGAATCAATTTTTCAAGGAGGTTTTTGCGTGAAAAAGCAATCCAATTTATCAAGGTTAATGTGTTATGCTGGCAAGCACAGGATATTAACATATCTATCGTGGATATTATCGGTTATCAGCGCACTGATTGCTCTTGTACCGTTTTGGTATATATGGTGTATTATTCGCGATGTGCTGGCTGCTGCTCCGGATTTTTCACAGGCGCAAAATATTACACGCTACGGCTGGTCTGCCGTATTGTTTGCAGTGATTTCCGTTGCTGTATATATAGGCGCACTAATGTGTTCACATTTGAGTGCCTTTCGGGTAGCATCAAATATCCGTAAAGAGCTCATGGGGCATATTGCATCTCTGCCGCTTGGAGTAACAGAGAGATATGGAAGCGGAAGCCTTCGGAGAATTGTCAATACGTCCAGTGCTGCTACGGAAAATTATTTGGCGCACAGACTGCCGGATAAAGCGGGGGCAATAGCAACCCCAATAGGCCTTCTTATTTTGTTGCTTGTCTTTGATTGGCGGATAGGACTATTGAGTTTGATTCCCGTTATACTTGGTTTTCTCATTATGATAAAAATGACTGGCTCGGGGATGGAGCAGAAAATGCGGGAATATCAAAATTCCCTGTCCGATATGTCCAACGAAGCAGTTGAATATGTAAGGGGTATCCCTATTGTAAAAACATTTGGGCAAACCATATTCTCCTTCAAGCGATTCAAAGCTGCTATTGATAACTATGAGAGATGGGTTATTGCATACACAAAGGCGTTGCGACTGCCGATGATGTTTTATACGACTGCAATTAACGGCGTGTTTGCTTTTCTGATTGCTGGAGGCATTCTTTTATCGAGAGATAGTGTGACAAATGAGCTGCTTTTGAATTTAATTTTTTACATTGTAATTACCCCTGTCATCGGTACGACACTTACAAAGATTATGTTTATGAGCGAGGACTCCATGATTGTAGGCGATGCGATTAGCCGAATTGACGAAGTTATGAGAGAAGAGCCTCTGTCTGAAAGTTTGGTAAACAATGAGCCGAAAGACAACGGGGTGATATTGGAACACGTAAGCTACAGTTACGATGGAAAGAAAAACGCATTGAATGATGTGTCACTTACAATTCGGCCAGGGCAGACTGTCGCCCTTGTAGGATCTTCCGGTGGTGGCAAGACTACCCTCGCCAACCTTATTATAAGATTTTTTGATCCGCAAAAAGGGCGTATTCTGATTGGGGATATTGACATACGAGATATCCCAAAAGAAACGCTGATGAACAATGTTTCATTTGTTTTTCAAAACAGTCATTTACTTAAAACGTCTGTCTTAGAAAATGTGCGTATGGGAAATCCTGATGCAACACGTGAGGAAATTATGCGTGCGTTGGAAGCCGCGCAGTGTACGGATATTCTTGAAAAGCTGTCAAATGGCGTCGATACGGTGGTTGGCGGAGATGGTGTGTATCTGTCCGGCGGAGAACAGCAAAGAATCGCCATTGCCCGCTCAATTTTAAAAAACGCGCCGATTTTAATTTTGGATGAAGCCACCGCCTTTGCCGACCCTGACAACGAAGTGCGGGTGCAGCAAGCCCTATCTACGCTATCAAAAGGGAAAACCGTTATTATGATTGCCCACAGGCTCTCATCAATTACAGGTGCGGATTGCATTTATGTATTGCAGGATGGTGAGATAGTTGAAAACGGCACACATAGCTGGTTATTAGAGCAAAAGGGAGCATATGCCAGAATGTGGGAAAATTATTCCGAAGCGGCGGAGTGGAAAATTGCAAAGGAGGCGAGAGCATGATAAAAGCACTGCAAAGACGATTTGCATTATCGCGGCAGGGCGCTGTAGATTTAATCAAAGGCTGCATTGCCTGCGTTATACAGGATATTTCTTATATGATCCCCGTGGGGCTTTTGTATATGTTTGTCATGGATATGATGAACGGGGGCGTAAACGGGAGCCGTATCGTTTTTTATGCGGTGGGTGTTTTGGCTTGTTTATGCTTAATTTTCATTGCGACCTATTTTCAATACAACGCCACTTATTTGGCAACTTATGTGGAAAGCGGGGTAAGGCGCATTTCATTAGCAGAACAGCTTCGTAAAATCCCGCTCTCCTTTTTTGGCAAAAAGGACCTTGCCGATTTGACAAATTCCATCATGGGTGACTGCGCCACGCTGGAAACGGCGTTTTCCCATTATGTGCCCGCTTTGGCAGGTTCCCTCATTTCCACAACCCTGATTTCAGTTTGCCTTTTTGCCTATGACTGGCGCATGGCCCTTGCGGCTGTTTGGGTTTTACCGATTGCTTTCACTATTACATTTTTTTCGGCACGAATACAGGAATATTTTAACCGAAAATCTGTAGCGGCAAATGTCGCCCTTGAAAGCGGTGTGCAGGAGTGCATTGAAAGTTTGCAGGACTTAAAGGCTAATAACGCCGAAAAAGCCTATTTAATGGGACTAAATAAGAAGATCGATTATGTGGAGAAAAGGCATATTATTACTGAATTGGGCACCGCTCTTTTTGTTGTTTCCTCTACATTGATACTGAAATTCGGAATCGCCACAGTGGCGCTGGTAGGCTCTGTCCTGCTTGTGCGAGGGGAAATTGGAATCCCGCTGTTCTTCATGTTTTTGCTGGTGGCTTCTAGGCTATATGCTCCACTAGAAGGAGCTTTACAAAATCTGGCAGCAGTTATTTCAACCAAAACAAATATCAACCGTATGAATGAAATTCTTGACCAGCCCATTCAAACGGGGAGTGAGCAACTGATCAACAAAGGGTACGACATAGTTTTTGAACATGTTGGGTTTGCCTATCATACTGGGGAAACAGTATTGCAAGACGTATCTTTTATGGCAAAACAGGGGGAGGTTACTGCTTTGGTTGGGCCGTCCGGCGGAGGAAAGACAACTGTTTCACGTCTTGCAGCGCGTTTTTGGGACATCAGTAAAGGAAAAATTACAGTTGGGGGAATGGATATTTCTCAGATAGAACCGGAGACTTTGTTATCGCTCTATTCCATAGTATTCCAGGAAGTAACGTTGTTTAACAATACAATTCTGGAAAATATCCGTATTGGTAAAAAAGACGCCACTGATGAAGAAGTAATTCAGGCGGCGCGACTTGCAAACTGTGAGGAATTTGCTTTAAAGCTCCCAGATGGTTATAACAGTATGATTGGTGAGAACGGTTGCGAACTGTCCGGCGGCGAAAGGCAGCGAATTTCCATTGCCCGTGCTTTCCTAAAGAATGCTCCGATCATTTTGTTGGATGAAGCAACGGCGAGCCTCGATGTGGAGAATGAAACTCTCATACAGTCCGCCCTATCGCGTCTCATTAAAAACAAGACTGTACTGGTTATTGCCCACCGGATGCGTACTGTTAGCGGTGCAGATAAAGTGGTTGTGCTTTCAGATGGTATCGTCGCTGAACAGGGAACGCCGGAGGAACTGATGCGTTCAGGAAAGATTTACCCTCATATGATGCAGCTGCAAATGATAAGTAGAAATTGGGAGATATGATGAATATATCGTTGTTGTTATACCATAGTTTGTAGTAAGTTAGATCACTTACAGTGTAATTGCAGATGAAAAAAGAAAATCACGGCTACTTATAAGAGGTTGCCATGATTGGAAGAGATGGTAAAAGTCGATATTACATAGTTTCAAAATGTGTAGGAAATTCAATAATCAACCAAGGGCCGACAGCGTAGGGATGGTTTTGCCACTCTGAATGTTTCAATTCCAAAGGTGCCATATAGGCGGCGTAACATAAAATAAAGGACATCCATCTGGATGTCCTTTATTTTGGTGCGCGAGGCGGGACTTGAACCCGCACGTGCGTAATGCACACTAGAACCTGAATCTAGCGAGTCTGCCAATTCCACCACTCGCGCATACCGCGATGAATATAATACCATCCCTCTATCCTAATGTCAAGAAATTTTATTATTAATCTGCTTTAAGTTTACAGTAACACCACAACTTATTTTAGATTTAGAATAATTTAACAATGTTGCAATGAATTAGCCTTGATATATTTAAATAGGTATATATAATTTATTACATATAAATAACTTAATTTGGAGGGAAATTATATGCCAGACTGGGCGAGACTTGAAGAGATCAGCAAAAGGCTTGAACCAATAAGAAAAATATTTGGCCCTGAAAAACGAAGAGCTGTACCTGTTATGGAGGACTGCGTCAATTATCCTCTGGATGAGGTTGTGGCCCTGACAAAATTGCTTAGAGAAATTGAAAACGGTACTATAGATGATGTCAAAGAAAAAATCCCTGTTTTTTCGAATATGTTGGATAAGATTGCTCCGGTGGACAATCCGAAAGAGCGCATATATTTGTGGACTGAGGGGAACATGCCCGCAGAGACTGATTACACAGATCCTGCAGACTATAGGTATAATCACGGTCCGGACTTTAAGCCTTATATGATTGAAATGCTTGTGGATCAGGATGTAACACCAAAGGGGGCTATACTAATCTGTGCCGGCGGAGATCACGGAGACGCCACTGTTCCGGAGGGATACCAGTGCGCTATGGATCTTAACAGTATGGGGTATCAATGCTTCGTTCTTCTTAATAGAACAAATCACAACCCGTGGACAGCAAAGGAAGCAGGGGTTGACGCAGCGCGCGCGCTTCGTATTATAAGAAAAAGGGCGAAGGAATACCGTATTAAGACAGATAATATAGCTTTTGCAGGATTTTCCAACGGTGGTCTTACTGGTGAAGGACTTATCGAAAACTTTTCTGGAGAGAAGACCGTTCAGATGTCTTTTCCTGGATATGTGCCGGACGCATTAGATGAAATCGACGCTACTCCTGATGCTTACATTTGTGTATATGGACCTAGGTTTGTAGGTGATAAATTCAATTATGATGGAGTAGTATATCCTCCTACTTTTTTTGCTGTAGGGCGTGAGGATACTGCTATGGATAATTTGAATTATACTTATCCGGACTTAATTGAACATGGAGTAAAAGTCGAAGTCCATACATTTGCCGGTGTACCACATGGACAGGCGGGGGCAAAATTGTTAGATGGATATGTAAAGTATCCGAATTTTGAACTTTGGCTGACTTTAGCAGATACGTTTTTGCAGGATATTTTCACAACTATGCAATAAATAATTTGCTCGAAAATAAAGAAAGGTAGTATGCCTAAGCATACTACCTTTCTTTATACGATTTATCATAGTACCATACGTTATCCACAAGATATTAAAGATATGGAACCATATTTTCCATCATATCCGGGAGAAATGGAAACACGCCCCATACGGAGTCGATGTACGCCTTCAGCAATAGCAGTGCCGGCAATTGACTCGATATCTGGGATAGGACAGTGACATAATATATATAATTCAGGACCAAGCTCGGCAAGAAGGCGTTCATAGACGGTGTATGCTTTTTTTCCTACGACAGGCCATCCTGTTGAAGCTGATATTACTTCAAGAAGAGGTAATAGTTTTATAAAGGGATTTCTATTTTCAGGGGCTAGACCATATGGACGGTCAGCATATGATTCAACTTGATGGGCAACACCTATAGTCAACTTTTTTCCACATATGGGACATATCCCTCTATATTTATTTGTTTCCTCTGGAGTGAAACATACGCCACAGTTTCTATGGCCATCCATATGATATTTTCCTTCTTCAGGAAAAAATTCGATAGTACTGTCAAGTCCGTCGCCAGTACGTATCGCATGCAGAATAGCTTTGTATTCTAATTGACAGGAGAAAACACTGGCTTCACGTCCTATTTTTGACGGAGAGTGAGCGTCAGAATTGGATAATAAGTTTAGATTGTCCAGCTGTGATATGCGCCAATTCATTGGCGGGTCGGAAGAAAGGCCTGTTTCAACGGCGTGGATATAATTTGACAAATCTCCAAAACACTCATCAACTGTTCGAAATCCTGAGAAGGAACCAAAAATAGAAAAGTGAGGTGTCCATATATGTGCTGGTATAAGTTCGGCTTCAGGGGAGATGGACAATACAATATCTAATAAATCATGTGAATCCAACTTCAGTATTGGACGTCCATCAGAGTTAATGTTTCCAAATTTGCTAAGTTCAATAGACAATTTATCTGCAGCGTCCAGAGACGGTAAAAGTATTAAGTTGTGTACCTTTCTTGTGCGACCATAGCGTTTATAAATACAGCTAACTTCGCCAGAGACTATGAAAAAAGGCGTGTTTTTGTTAGGGACAATACTGGGCATAGATAATTCCGGCTTTAACCTGTACATACCATATTCCGATAATACCAGCTGTTCTTTTAATTGAGCTCGCCATGACGGATGGGTAAAATCGCCAGTTCCGATAACTGAAATGCCTTTTTGCTGAGCCCAGTGGCTAAGGTGTGCCGCATCGCAGCTCTTACTTGTAGCAATAGAATAGTGAGAATGTATATGTAGATCAGCTATGAACATTTTTTGCTCCGTAAAAGATATATAATAAATTGATTATAATATGAGAATAAGTCTATTGCAATTAACTGGTTTATTAAATCAAAATATAGTTTACGTAAAGTTGCACAATATTGAAGAGAATAGAAGAAAAAATTTTTGCCAAACGGAAAAAAATTAGGAAATATAAACTTTTTCTGCATTTTTTCGTTTTCTGCACTTTTCAATCTAGGTACATTTGAGATATAATCAGTTGGGGGAGAAATTGCTTATACCCCCAATAAGTTGTGTTATATTTTAATAAGAAAGAGGTGTCAGCCTTGTTAGAACTTAAAAAAGTGACATGGAGTGCCCCAGAGGGAACTGCGGTTCTGCGGGGTATAGACCTGACCATTCCGGATAATAAACTTGTAGTTATTACAGGACCTAATGGCGGAGGCAAAACAACTCTTGCTAAACTGATTGCAGGATTGGAGAAACCAGAATCTGGAAGTATTTTGCTTGATGGACAAGATATAACTGGATTAGATATAACAGAGCGGGCAAAGCTGGGAGTAAGTTATGCATTTCAGCAGCCGGTGCGCTTTAAAGGCCTTACGGTTTCAGATTTGTTAGAGTTAGCGGCGGGCCGTAAATTGTCTGAACAGGCGGCTTGCGGATATTTGTTTAAAGTTGGACTTTGTGCAAAGGACTATATTAATCGTGAAGTCAACGCTACACTTTCAGGCGGTGAAATTAAACGTATTGAGTTGGCTACGGTTTTGGCGCGCCATACGAGGCTTTCGATATTCGATGAACCCGAGGCAGGCATAGACCTCTGGAGCTTTAATAATTTGATTGATGTATTTAAAGAACTACAACGGTCTTTAAATGGATCGATGATAATTATTTCTCACCAGGAGCGTATATTGTCGATTGCTGATGAGATTGTTGTGATTTCGGAGGGCAAAATTACTGCGGATGGAGCTGCCGACGAAGTGATGCCACAGCTTCTTGGTGGGGATATGAGCTGTGAGAAATGTCCCAAAATAGAAATTCAGTACTATGGTGGTGATAATTAATGAATGAAATAACAAGAGAACTATTGAAGGCTGTATCCGATTATCATGACGGTTATGCAGACGCGTATAATATTCGTGAGGACGGCTGCTGCGTTGGCAGAAAGTCGACGGAGAATATTAAGATTGATACAAAAGAGGATAACCCCGGACTTGTTATACACATAAAGCCAGGTACAAAAGGGGAGCGTGTTTCAATACCTGCGTGTGTTACCCATGGGAATGTTGATGATATTGTGTACAACGATTTTTATGTTGGTGAAGGTGCGGATGTACTGATAATTGCCGGCTGCGGAGTTCATGTAGAGACTGGTGAGCCTGCGAGACACAATGGTATACACAGATTTTTCCTTGAAAAAGGCTCTCATGTAGTATATCAGGAGAAGCATGTAGGACGAGGAAGAGGCTTGGGAATAAAATCAATTGATCCGGTAACAGAGATATACTTGGGGGAGAACTCTTGCCTGGAGATGGATTCACTTCAGCTTGGCGGTGTTGATAGAACATTAAGAAAGACATCTGCTGTGGCTGAAAAGGGTGCAAAACTTATAATACGAGAGAGGATACTTACTGATGGTGATCAGCAAGCCAAAACAGAATTTGACGTGGAGATGAATGGTGAAGGCTCAAGCGTAAACCTTATCTCAAGGTCTGTGGCGCGTGGAAACTCTTATCAGCAATACCGCTCCAGAATTGTGGGAAACGCTCCATGTGCGGGACATTCAGAGTGCGACGCTATAATAGCTGACAATGGACGTGTTGATGCGGCTCCGGAACTTACGGCAAATGATGGAGATGCGGCACTTATACATGAGGCGGCTATAGGCAAAATTGCTGGAGAGCAAATTGTTAAACTCCGCACTTTAGGATTGAGTGAAGAGGAAGCTGAAGCCAAAATCGTGGCAGGATTTTTGAAATAAAATCGGTGTGTATAAACAACTATTTGGGGCCGTATTATCGGCCCCAAATAGTTGTTTATTAACTGGAGTGAAAATATGCTGGAGATAATAGAAGTAAAATCGGATAATAATAGGTTAATTAAAGAGCTTAGTCAAATGGCATGTGAGATTGTAAAAGACTACTATGATCCTATTATTGGCGCTGAACAGAATGATTATATGATTAGAAAGTTCCAATCTACAGATGCAATAAGTGATCAGATAAAACAGGGAGCTTGCTATTATATAGCAAGAGATGCGATTGACGTAGGTTTTTGCGCTTTTTATCCGAAAAACGGAAAAATATATTTAAGTAAGTTTTATATACATGCGTTGGCTCGTGGAAAAGGATATGGACGCTCTATTTTTGAATTTGTAAAGTCAAAATCTAAAGAGGCGGGGTATAACGCCATTTTCCTAAACGTGAATAAGAATAATAGTAATTCAATAGCTATATATAATCATTTAGGATTTGAAAAGGTAGCAGATGAAAAAAATGATATCGGCGGCGGCTATTTTATGGATGATTATGTGATGGAATGCTATATTTGAAATTAAAAACAATTGCTCCTCGATTATTCTTCAGAAGCATAGAACTCGAGCTGCATAATTTTATACGGTATAGAAAATGGGTAAGAGACATAAGTCATCTTACCCATTTTCTATAGAAACATATACGCCAGAAACTACACTGACTAACTTTATAACTGAATTTAGTGGTTGGACAGGAGTAGTTTATAAAAGATGTTTTCAGTTATTGTAAATATGAAAAGCTTTCTTGTTTAATTCAAGATACTTTTCCTTACGCCCAGAGAAAACTTTCTCAAGAACATGCTCACAGGTTTCCATAGACATTATACCCATTGAGCGCATAAACGCACCAAACATCACAACATTGGCGGCACGAGTATTTCCCAACTGCTCAGCAAGCTCAATAGTTGGAACATATATTGCTTCAACATCGTTTCGTGTGGTTTTCTGTTCAATAAGGGAGGAATTTATAAAGAGCTTTCCACCCGGCTTTACAAGTGATTCAAACTTAAGCAAAGACGGCACATTCATTACAACAACAGCATCGGCTTCATATATAAGTGGACAGCTGACAGGCTTGTCATCGGAAACTACGACAGTGCAGTTGGATGTTCCACCACGCATCTCCGGACCATAAGAGGGGAGAAATGTAACAGGTTTATCCTCAGCCATAGCGGCATATGCGGTCATTTGTCCCATCAAAAGTACGCCTTGACCACCTGCGCCAGCAAAAAACAGCTTATTTGTCATATGTAAGTCCCTCCGGTTCCTTAAATACTCCAAGCGGATAGTATGGTATCATATTATCACGGAGCCATTTGATTGAATCTGATGGCGAAAGTCCCCAGTTGCTTGGACAAGTAGAGAGAAATTCCACAAGAGCAAAACCTAGCCTTTGCTCTTGTACTGCAAAAGCCTTACGCACAGCTTTTTTAGCGGCTCTTACATGAGCAGGGGAGTCCAGGGCAACGCGCTCAATGTACACAGCGCCGTCAATAGTAGACAGCATTTCAGAAATGCGTATTGGCCTACCAGCTTGTTCAACAGTTCTGCCTTCGGGGCTTGTTGTTGTCCGCTGACCAATAAGCGTCGTTGGGGCCATCTGACCACCAGTCATACCATAAATAGCGTTATTGATAAAGAATACGCATATTTTTTCGCCACGATGTGCCGCGTGTACAATCTCAGCAGTTCCTATGGATGCTAAGTCTCCATCGCCTTGATAAGTATAAATTAACTTATCTGGCTGTGCACGTCTGATTCCGGAAGCGACGGCAGGTGCGCGGCCGTGTGCTGACTCAAGCATATCGACATTCATAAACTGATGGGCGGTTACAGAGCAACCAATGGAGCCTACGCCTATTGCATCGCCAAGCTTACCCATTTCTTCAAGAGTTTCCATTATGATACGGTTTGCTATTCCGTGGGTGCAGCCGGGGCAGTAGCTGGTGCTGACCTCGGTCATTCCCTTTGTATATGTAAATACAGGTGTCATTTTGATTCCTCCAGTATGGTTTTTGCTTTTTCCACTACTTCAAGGGAGGTGGGAATCATACCGCCAGTGCGGTGAATAAGCCTTACAGGAAGACGCCCACATACGCCCAGACGGACGTCATCAATCATTTGTCCCATGGAGAGTTCTGTAGATATGACTACTTTTGTAGTACCAAAATCAATCTTATCAAAAGCCTCCAGAGGGAATGGCCATATGGATATCGGACGGATTAGGCCGGCTTTAATTCCCTGCTCCGAGAGAATTTCCATAGCTTCTTTACAAAGCCTTGACATTGTGCCAAATGCCACAAATACGATGTCAGCACCATCCAAGTCAATTGCTTCATACCTGACGAGCTCTTTTTCAAGACGGTGATATTTTTCAAAGAGCTTTTCAACATGTTCCTCTAAGGCTTCAGGCTGAAGACGAAGAGACTTTACAACAACACGCTGCTTGTCTGCTTTGGCATTGTATCCCGTAAGAGCCCAGGGCTTATATTCGGCTATTTCATCAGCAGAATATTGCTTTTTCTGTTCAGGTAGTTCTACAGGCTCCATCATCTGTCCAAGCATACCATCAGCCAGTACGGCAACTGGATTTCGAATCTGATCGGCAAGCATCGGCGCTTCGTAAAGTATGTCAACTGCCTCCTGAATATTGGCAGGAGCAAATGTGGGAATTCTGTAATCGCCATTTCCGCCGCCGCGCGTCATCTGGTAATAGTCAGCCTGACCTGGCTGGATTCCTCCGACTCCAGGACCGCATCTGGACACATTCAGAATTGTGCAGGGCACTTCAGCAGAGCAGAGAAAACTCATTCCCTCTTGCATAAGGGATATTCCAGGGGAAGAAGAAGATATAAAAACGTTTCCGCCTGCAGCAGCACATCCGTAGGTCATATTTATTGCGCCAAGCTCACTTTCAGCCTGCAAAAAAGCGCCGCCGCGTTTATTGAGTTCGCGTGCCATAAATTCTGGTATTTCACTCTGGGGGGTTATAGGATAACCGAAATAGAAACGGCATCCTCCACGAATAACGGCCTCGGCGAAAGCCTCGTTGCCTTTCATAAGAACTTTCTCAGCCATATTACTCATCCTCCTTGAAAATTGCAATGGCGCCATCTGGACACATAGTAGCGCAGCTGAGGCAGCCAATACATTCATCCTCGTGCTCAATGACTGCGGTGATGTATCCCTTGTTGTTAATATGACCTGTCATTGAGATGAGGTTTTTGGGACAAAATGTGCTGCAGAGTTCGCAGCCTTTGCATTTGTCGTGGTTAAATTCCAAATGGAACTTCGCCTTATTCATACCTACTTCATACCTTCTTTCGTTATTTGACAGTACAATCTATAATACAAGCTTATTTATCAAGCCAGGATTGACGCATATACATGCCAAGAGGAAATTTTTGCGCTGGAATAGTAGTCAACTCGTCAACAGAAATGAGACTTTCAGGATACGTGACGCATAATATATCGCTGCCCATCTTATAAGAAATAGATTTACATAATTCATATCCTCTTTGTATAATATCTGCTGATGTCTCCATAAGCATATGAGTATTACTGATTAACCCATCTATTTTCATATTGAGTTCTTGCTCTATGGAGCTAAGCTGCTCAATAGCGCCAGCCAAAGTTGAAGTTTCGGGACGTGAGGCGTTTACAACAGCAGCTAAATATGTCTGATTGCCAGAGAAATATTTTTCAAATTGTTTTAAGATTCTTGCGCCAGCATCATTCCCGCCGGCGTCTATAATTGTAAAACAGTTGGAATCCTCCATTGGAGCTTTTACGGATGGAGAAATTTCTGGGATCTCCGCGGTAGTTCCTTTACCGTATATGCCCCCATAGACATGTATTCCGGCAGACTCTAAAAGCTCAAATTGTTCACGTGAACGGAAATATGGGTTAACAACGTCAAGATCACAAATGGCAATCTTTTCAAATCCAGTAATATTATTTTTAGATAAAGCCATGGCTAGACTGACGGCAAATTCTGTTTTCCCACTTCCATAGTGGCCGGTGACTATTAAGATCCTCCGGCCTAAAGGCAGACTGATTGACATAATACATCAACACATCCCATAGTGATTGAATAATTTTCATAATAACATTCGATTTTTTGAGTGTCAACAATTTGCTATAAACTTGTTTATAGTATAAAAATGCAGAATAACATAAATTTAATGTGATATAAAAATAAAGCCCGTCTCAAGAAGAACTTGAGACGGGCAAAACCCGCGGTACCACTCAAATTGCACAAACGTGCCACTCATAGGTTCTAACAAACCCTTTGCATTGACGCAGCATCACGTGAGGCTC
>CALWYO010000043.1 GCA_944385785.1 uncultured Oscillospiraceae bacterium
TATGCGTTTTCCTGATGCTGATAATCTCAGGCTGTTCTGTATCGACGAAGATGTCAAAGCCAGCTGGTGATATAACTATTATAGATTCTGATGGAACAGAAATATCTGTACCGGCAAACGCAACTGCGGCAGTGCTGTACGGTTCTTTCGCTGATGCGTGGCTTTTGGCAGGGGGAAATCTGGTTGGAACAACAGAGGATGCCGTCAGCGAGAGAAATCTGGATATACCTGATGGCACTGAGATTTTGGGTACGGTGAAAGAGCCGAATGTTGAAGCCCTGATTGCATGTGATCCAGATCTTGTTATACTCTCTGCCGATATAACGGCACAAGCGCAATTAAAAGAACAGATGGCGCAGATAGGAATTCCATGTGCCTACTTTCAAGTGGACACCTTCTCCGACTATGCTTTTATGATGGAGCAGTTTTGCCACATTACGGGACGGGAAGACCTGTATGAAAGACATGTCTCTCAAGTACAGAGGACGATAGACAATATTCTGGACTCCATACCACAGGGAGAGGCGCCGTCGGTATTATTGATCAGAGCGTTTTCTTCGGGTATAAAGGCGAAAGCTGACGATAATTTGGCGGGAATCATGTTGGCGGAATTAGGGTGCCATAATATTGCGGAAGATAATCCGGCAATGCTTGAGGATTTGAGTATCGAAGAGGTTATTTTGCAAGATCCCGACTATATTTTTGTATCCACGATGGGCGATGAAGAGGCCGCACTGTCGTATTTTAATACCTTGATTTCAGAAAATCCGGCCTGGCAGGATCTGTCCGCTGTCAGAAATGGCAGATATGTTATTCTACCGAAAGATTTGTTCCACTATAAACCGAATGACAGATGGGGAGAGAGCTATGAGTACCTTGCCAAGATCCTGTATCCGAACGCATAGCAATAAATTGGCTTTACAGTTCATTTTGGCCGGACTGCTCTTGATAAGTGCTATGGCGGGTGTACTTTTTGGCTCTACAGAGATACGGATTTTTGAGGCTTTAAAGGGAATGCTCAGCGGAGACTTTTCCTCTGCCGGAGCGCGTATTGTACTTTATGTGCGATTGCCCAGAGTGTGTGCCACCATTTTGGCAGGAAGTGCCCTGGCGTTAAGCGGAGTCATTTTGCAGGCTGTGCTTAATAATCCGCTTGCCAGCCCTAACGTAATAGGAGTCAATGCTGGAGCGGGATTTTTTACGTTTCTGGTGATATCTTTGTTTCCTGCTGCAGTAACATGGCTTCCCGTCGCAGCGTTTTTTGGCGCTGTGGCAGCCTGTATGATTATATATGGTATAGCCTCCAGAACCGGCGCCAGCAGGGTGACGCTTGTGCTTGCCGGCATAGCAATAAGCAGTATTTTTACCGCAGGCATTAATACGATTAAAACTTTCTTTCCGGATACTCTGTATAACGGCAGCTCATTTTTGATTGGCGGTTTTTCCGGAGTGTCATTCAAAAATCTTTTCCCAGCGTATCTTTTTATTTTGCCAGCTGCAACAGCTTCATTTTTTATGGCGCGCCAGCTGGACGTGCTGTGCCTGGGAGATGAGACGGCCTCGGGTCTTGGAATGAATGTCAAGGCAGTGAGAATGATCCTGATAATTCTGGCTTGTGTTCTGGCGGGAGCAGCGGTGAGCTTTTCGGGACTTGTCAGTTTCGTTGGGCTTATTGTGCCGCATATCTGCCGCAATATAATTGGGACTGAGCACAAGTTTCTGTTGCCAGCAAGCTGCCTTTCCGGAGGGGGTTTTATGACCGTATGTGACCTTATAAGCCGTGTGCTCTTTGCCCCATATGAAATTCCAGTTGGTATATTTCTTTCGCTTATCGGTGGGCCCTTTTTTATATGCCTACTACTGAGAAAGCGAGGGCGAAGGATGTGATAGAGATATCTGATCTGCAAGGAGGATATGCTGATTACCAAGTACTTTACAACATTAGTCTTAAACTTTACGAAGGATGCATTACAACGATAATCGGTCCAAATGGATGTGGGAAATCTACACTGCTTAAAACTATTACAAGATATCTCCCCATGTTTTCTGGGAGCATACGCTGTAACGGACAGGACATATCGATATATTCGAGAAAAGAGTTTGCTCGTCTTGTATCCATACTTCCTCAATGGAGAGAGGTTCCGTCTATCACTGCTGAGCAGCTGGTGTTTCACGGCAGATTTCCACATCTGGGTTTTGCGAGAAAGACGACTGAAAGAGATGTTGAGATATGCCGGCAGGCAATGCAGGAGACGGGGACGCTGGACATGCGTCAGAGAGATATACGGGAATTGTCAGGAGGCGAACGCCAGAGAGTTTACCTGGCAATGACTCTGGCTCAGGACAGCGAATATATACTATTAGATGAGCCAACCACTTATCTGGATATCGCACAGAAATATGAGATAATGGAACTTATCTGCCGCATTTGCGCTATGGGTAAGACGATAATTATGACGCTTCATGACCTGCCTCTGGCTTTTGCCTACAGCGATAAAGTTGTTGTTATGGAGAACGGACGGATCTGCTGCTGTGGTACAGCCCAGGAGGTGCTTAGGAGCGGGACCGTGGACAGGGTGTTTTCAGTTAAATCACATCAGGTAAATGTGGCAGGGAATAAGGAATATATTTTTTTACCAGGTAATAGTAGTAAACACTGAAATTGGCTGATTACAATACCAAAGGCATATCTTCAATTTTTAATCGGATCGATTGCGGACTCAGAGAAGATGATAGAACTTGAGAAGGCTCTGAAGCGACAACTTGAGGTGGCCTGAACAGTAATTCCAGCTTGCCATATGTAGGCAGGCTGGAATTACTGTTTGTATATGTAACGGATATAGATCCGATTTTCTCTTCTTTAGAAACTTTTTACTGCATTTTCCACTGAATCTGTGCCGTATTAAGAGACAGATAATATTACCCATTAATTAACCCATAGACTGACGTACCGATGATCGCAATGGCTCCGACGGCATAAGTGCTGTTGATTGCAACACATACCTGCATGAGTTTAGACTTTGCCTTACCTTTGGTGTAGGCAAAGATAGAGAAGATACCTGAAAAGATCATAAAGGCGGCGTAACTGAATATTATGATCTCCGCTGCAGGAGACTCCAATGCCCAATCAAAGCTGCGTAAAGGAAAGATCGTCCACGGGATAAACAGCATAATGGTAGAAATAGAAGTTAATATTTTGTTTTTCATTGTAGTTATCTCCTTTCAGATGCACCGTATCGAATACAGGATACGGCAAGTGCCAAAATTGTGATCCCGATTGCAACGGGCAGCCACGGTAGCCAGACAATCTGCGTTTCATAAACCCCTTCGGCAGCTCTCCCATACGCCACCATCAGCAAGTAGAATGGATAGCTCATGGGGTATGCAAACCAGATTTTTGTGTTTATCATAAGTACTGAAGGCACAATAGAGGCCAAACCAATGCCAACCGAAAAAATAGGGGACTGAATTAAAATGGAAATCATCCAATATACGGCAGCCATTGGGATGGCGGAGGCATATATGCTGCATACATTTTTGCAGACATATAACGGCTCAAGGATAAAGAAATAATTTTGTGTATGTGTAACAAGTGCAGCACAGACATAGTACGCTACTATTGACATAATCATCTGAGCTGCTGTCAACACCAGCAGGACAGTAAATTTAGCAAGGCATAGCTTTGCTGTGTTTATCGGTAGGGACAACATTTTCAGAATCCCTTTATTTGAGCGTTCCGTTTGATTTAACAGCACGGTGCAGATCACCAGTGATGCTGGAATCATAAACCACACCATACCCATAAAGCCCTGAATAAAAAAGTTTTTTTCAGGAGTGATGGGGATACCCCTTAAATCAAAGTTCATATCGGCATTGATAATGCTGGGGACCCACATCATAATTACTGGAATTAGCAATATTAAAAAGATTTTAGAGTGACGGGTCTTTTTGAGTTCTACCCAAACCAATGATAAGTAACTCACTCAAAACACCTCTGTACTTTCAGATAAATAACCTCCGCAACACCAAACAGCGCGGTTTCGATTCCGCACACGACTAAAAACAAGACGGTACGGCCACTTTCTATTGCCGCAGGGAGCATTTGGTACGGAGAGGCAAATGGAAACAGACTCAGCACGGCATTGTCCTGCGGAAGAATTGAAAGCGTGAATACTAAAATCACACCGATTCCAAGGGATACCCACATGTTTCTGCATGCTGACGCAATTACCAACATGAGCATCACTGTGGGCAGCGTAACGAAAATTTGAAAGCCTGCTATTTTCAATACTTCTGCTAAGTCGAATCTATAATTTGAAAACCAATATTCACCACAGCCAACTAAAACTGCTGTTTCTATAACCACCATAGCAGATAAGACCAAAGCCGCTATAGTGAATTTCCCAAGGAACATATTCCCCTGGCGGATGGGAAGCACCGACATTTTCTGTATACCGTTATCGGCATATTCTGCGTAATACATCATACAAGCGCCACAAATGGAAACTAAGATATTCAGCATAGCCATAATTTGCCAATTTGCAGACATTAATATATCAATCGGGTTTCCAGAGAGCATGGTTACCTCATCTGCTTTTACCATCATATAAACCACTGGAAAAGCTGCCGCAAGAAAACCGCCTGCTAAAAACGCAGCCAGATAACCTGTGCGTTTCAACTTTTTGGATTCTATGACGAGGCTCATATTGCACTTCCTCTCTTATGATTATCTTCATCAATCATGGCCAGGAAAGTATCTTCTAAATTATCTGTCGGGAACCCTGCGGCTTGGGCGCTTTTTTTCAGATCGTCCAGTGTACCTTCAAATAAGAGACGGCCGTGATTTAAAATTCCTATGTCGTCGGCCATAAGTTCTACCTCGGAGAGCAGGTGGGAAGAGACCAGTACTGTGCAATCATATCTCTGCGGCAGGGAGCGAATTAAGGTGCGTATCTCGTGAATACCAACGGGGTCAAGCCCATTGGTCGGTTCATCGAGAATTAAAATCGGCGGTTTGCCAATCAATGCACCTGCCAAGCCCAATCGCTGTTTCATGCCAAGAGAATATTTTTTTGCAAGTCTTTTTCTAAATTCTGTCAAGCCTACGAGCTGCAATGCTTCATCAACACAGCTTTTGTGCAATCCGAGAATTTTACGTATAATATCAAGGTTCTCCTCTCCAGTCAGATTACCATAGAAGGCAGGCGATTCAATAAACGAGCCGATCTCCTTCAAAATTGAAACTCGGTTTGCCGGATATGTCTTTCCATCAATGTGGAAATTGCCCGCTGTGGGGTTAGTAAGGCCGAGAAACATCTTCATGGTGGTGGATTTTCCCGCACCGTTTGGACCGAGGAATCCATAAACGCTTCCCTTGCGGATGTGAAGATTTAATTTGGATACTGCCGTGAAGTTTCCATATATTTTTGTTAAATTTTGAGTTTCTATTATGTTCATATTGAGCGAGATCCTTTCCTTTGTTGTCATTGAGTATAGACTTGAAACCTTGCGATAACCTTCTCTCTACCTTACAATTACTTTGCATTTTCAAGTTGAGACCGATATTTCCTGGCGATGTGCTATAATACAAAAAGGAGGGGAGCGTCTATGGATTATGATTACTTAAAGTACAAAAAAATCCTCATCGTAGATGATGAGGCGGACTTGCTGGAAATGGTAATATCTATTTTAAAACAGGACGGTTTCAACGCGATGA
This sequence comes from uncultured Oscillospiraceae bacterium, assembly GCA_944385785.1. Lineage (GTDB taxonomy): Bacteria > Bacillota > Clostridia > Oscillospirales > Oscillospiraceae > RUG626. Next base: position 5,717 of record CALWYO010000043.1, read on the forward strand.
AAACTGCGGGAACAGTCTCTGAAGCCCTACAGATTTGTAAAGAGTGGAAACCTGACATTGCCATCCTTGATGTAATGCTGCCTGACGGTGACGGCTTCTCCTTATTTGAGCGGATGAGAACTTTTACCGAAGTTCCCGTCCTATTTTTAACAGCCAGAGGAGAAAACGAGGACAGATTGACAGGTTTAGGACTCGGCGCAGATGATTATATGGTAAAGCCATTTTTGCCGAAAGAGTTATCCTTACGTATAGGAATAATTCTGCGGCGCTATTACAAGGGGGAGAGCCCCATTGTGCAGCTTGCGGGAAGTCAGATTGATTTTGACCGTGCTGAAGTAATAAAAGGAGAGGAGCATTTTCCTCTGACCGCTAAAGAGCACGATATTTTGTCAGCACTTTACCGCAATGCGGGAAGAATTGTAACAATAGATCAGCTCTGTGAAGCCGCGTGGGGAGATAACCCATATGGATATGAAAACTCGCTTATGGCGCATATTCGCAGAATACGGGAAAAAATCGAAACTAATCCGTCAAAGCCTGTATCCCTCATTACTGTAAAAGGTCTGGGCTACAAATTAGTATTAGCAGGGAAATGATATGAAAGATATTACGAAACTTATCCGTCGGTTTATGGGGATATTGCTGCTAAGCACAGTGTTAGTCATCGTATTGAATATCATTATTCTTGCGGTTATTTCCGCAAGCCAAACGGCAAACGGCAGACCGTGGACTACCGCTAAAGAGACTGCCGAAGCGTTACAGGAAACAGAGACGGGGTACGTCTTAACCGGTGATATGTCTGATACGTTAAGCAGGGAAAACGCCTGGGCTATCTATATTGATAATGACACTTTAGAAGTACAGTGGCATACGGAGAACCTGCCTGACACAATCCCGATGCAATATACCATCTCCGATATTGCGAGCTTGACCCGGGGATATATTGACGGATATCCCACTTATACGGGTGAATCTGAGGATGGCTTAGTGGTTGTAGGCTATCCAAAAGACAGATACTGGAAACACATGTCCCCAAGCTGGGATTATGATTTTATCAAAAACGCTCCGTACACTGTCCTTATTGTAATAGGTGTAAATATTTTTTTGATTTTCCTGATCTATATGATCGCCAATTCAAAATTACTTAAATCTGTCAAGCCGATAACAAACGGTATACAGGCATTGCCTTCAGGCGAGCCTGTCTATGTCAGGGAAAAAGGACTTTTGGCCGACCTTGCCGCCAAAATTAATCAGACATCGGACGTTCTCCAAAGGCAAAAGCGAAACCTGCAAAGGAAAGAGACAGCAAGAGCCAATTGGATTTCTGGCGTATCCCACGACATCCGCACGCCGCTTTCTATGGTAATGGGATATGCCGGGCAGATTGAGGACGATGAGAGCTTGCCGGAAGGTACGAGAAAGAACGCACGGATTATCCGTCAGCAGAGTACTAAAATGAAAAACCTCATCAATGACCTGAATCTTGCGTCGAAGTTAGAATATAATATGCAGCCTATCAATCCAAAACCTGTCAATCTTGTAGCAATTGCAAGGCAGAGCGTTGTTGATTTTATAAATTTGGGTATGGAGGAAAAATACCCGATAGAGTGGAACACCGATGAGGCACTGACTACATGTGTCATAAATGGAGACAAGGAATTGCTGAAGAGGGCCATCGGAAACCTGATCACAAATTCTCAAACCCACAACCCCGACGGCTGTACAATTTCAGTATGCGTTGAAAAACGCGATACAGAATACAGAATAATTGTTGAGGATAACGGTGTAGGTGTTACAGATGAAAAGTTAGAAGAGCTCAGAACAACGCCTCATTATATGATGAGCGACAGCGGAACTATAGAACCACGACACGGATTGGGACTCTTGATTGTAGGACAGATTGTTTCCGCTCACAAGGGAGCCGTATCTTTTGCCCATGGAAAACAAGGCGGATTTGCCGTTACTCTTGCATTCCCAATTATCGACATTGATGACAAGCAGCAGCGGTGAGAGCGCTGTGAGTTTGTATGGCAATATAAGTTTACAGCTAAAACACCGTTCCAGGGGATTGGCCAGGGACGGTGTTTTCAGTAAGAAGTTTAACTGGCCATTTTTAGAAATTCCGGCTGCGTTTGCGCTTATGCCGTCTATATAATGACACAACAAAAAGTGAGACGAGAATTTCTGTTCCTGCCAACAGCGCTACCTTTGGCAGATTGCTGCCTACCATCATTAAGACCGCGCCTGTATCAATGAGCATATGGGAAAGAATGCAGGGAATGGAACCTGAAGATAGCTCTTTTACTGCGCCCAAAGTGAAGGCGTTTCCTAAGATCATAAGATAAAAGATTGCATAGTTGGAGGATCCCACTGTAATCCACGGCAGGCGGTAAATGGGAAAGTGCCAGACAAACCAGATTAAGGAGTGTATCAGCATTTTCAGCACAAAGCTCTTATTTGGAAACAGACGCCGTTGCAGATACCACCTCCAGCCTACTTCTTCCAGACCGCCTTGAAGTAATGTCCAGGGAAAGTAGGCCAGAGCCGCAGACACAGGGGAACCTGTGAGGGTTATATTACCAAGAATGGCAGACACGCCGTAGTATACCAGGGGAACTGCAAGGGCAGCGATATAGGC
>CALWYO010000044.1 GCA_944385785.1 uncultured Oscillospiraceae bacterium
ATACGCGGCTAAAAATTTATAATATGGATGCACCAGTGCCTGCAAATCGGAATTTTTGCGCAGAATTAAAGCCATAAAATCAGCTAAAACATCCTGAACAAAAGTTATACGCTCAAAATTCTTAGTGGAAACAGCACTGTATAAAGCCATAGCCTGTTTGTAATATACCCTGACATCAAGAATTGTGTCAAAGCAATTACTGACCAGACAATACATGTCTGCCTGCTCTAGATTCTGATTTATTTCTATGATATGCTCTTTTTTCAGAAATGATTTATCCTTAAGGCCGATTAAAGCAACATAAGCCCCCTCAAATAGAATGCTGTGATAATTGTGGAAGCGGTTTTTCAGAATTCCATCCAGAGCATTCCTAGTGCTGGAATAAATAGAATTTTCTTTTAACTTTACTATCAGTAAATAGTATCTTTCACTGTGCTGCCATTTGTGCGGTTCCATCATTTTATATGTATTGGCGTTGTGGTCAATTGTTCCGGCTATCAGTTCCTTTAACACGGGCTCTACCGGAGTTACCGAATAACTGTTCTGGCCAAAATTGTAATACCCTAGGCACATGGATAACACCTTCGAAACAATAAGTACCATGGCTTTATCGTCCTCAGTAAATGGCCTGTTATTTTCCAGAACCAGGAAAAAAGCAATAACTGTGTTGTTGTTATCGGTTATACAGATGTGCAGGCGCCTGTATTTTTGGGTTTCAGGGTCGTCCAGTATAATGGGATGGGTGTTTGTTCTCTTGGGTGTGTACTGACCCGAGACTCTGTGTCTTTGCCTCATGAGCTCCATAAAGTACAGATTGGTATAACCATCAGCAACAAGCTGATGCCACATCTCATCTTCAGAGTCATTGTTTCCTGCGTATGCGATGACTCTGTATCCCGTATCATGCAGCAGGCAGGAGTTACCCATATAAGAAAAAGCGATGTCCAAAATCTGTTGAGGAGACCTTGCCTTAGCGCAGTCACTTACGAAGGATAAACATAACTTATCTATATTATTTGTGGATGTATTGCTATTTGACAAAAATATCAGTCCTTGTTCACCAAATTGCAGTTAATAGCCTAGCACAAAATGCCGAAATATTCAATCTATTTCAAAAAAATATAATACAAAGGCACAAGAAGTGTGCCCTTTTTTCTATCACAACAGCCTCTTCCCAACGCTCACGCACTTTACCCCATTTCCTATAAAATCAGAGAGCATTGCCAGGGCATCAACGCTGTCATCATGTAGGTTCTTACCACTTACGGTGAACAGCGTGACCTCTCGCATGAATTTCTCATAATCTCCACTCCTATTTCTTCCATCGAGGAAATAGATGTTTTTTTATATCTGGTGCAAACTGAATAATACGGCTCAGCCAACTTTGCGTTGTCAGCACCTTCTTTCATCTCATATTTGTTTATGGTTCGCTAAATTGAGATTATGCGTAATACGGCAAACTACATAATACTATCTCACGCTTAATATAAAGGATAAAATCAAGTTTCTAATCGAAAATATTTCGATTTCTTAACATCTTGACTGATTTGGAATGTCGTGAAAGACTTGGTTAGCAGCAAGGCAGACCTTAGCAGGTCACTATAAGCTTAACGCCATAACTGGCTGGCTGCAAACTTCTGCTCAGATAGAACGGGTTGCGAAACTCATTACAATCTAGGCTTGCGAAAGCTGTGCTGGGCTATACAAAATACTCCTTGTACCTTTTGTTTTGAATTGTTTACATCAAGTAAGGGGATAGCTAAGTTGAATTTCCAAGTATCGCCTTTTGCAAGCCAAAAACAATACTCGTGTGACTTCTTTGTCCTGCCGTACCCGCCCCTTGAGTAGACATTGGGTGGCGTAGCCGGATTATACCAGATGTAGTCTCTGACAAGATGAAAACCCGTTTCTTTACAGAGTTTGAGCAATAATTCAAATACATAGAGGTGTTGGAAGCCGTCGACCACTTTGTCGCTAATATTTAACACAAAACTGCCGTTTTCCTTTAGGACTCTATATATCTGTTTGCCTTTCGGCATAAACCAATCCACATAGTCATCCGGAGATATCATTCCGTCCAGCAGGCCATAGTCTCTTTTGTCGGCGTATGGCGGTGATGTCAAGACAAAATCCACGCTTTCTGCAGGTAACCGCTTCATCACAGTTTCACAGTCCCCAGTAATAAACCGGTTAACTGCATTTTCAATTCTTTTATAATTAGCCATTATGTGTTCGCCTCACCTATAGTTTTTTTCTCTGCACAGTCACACTGTGATATTTCCATGATGTCCGAAATATCACAGTTTAAGGCGTCACATATACGGACCAGAACGTCCGTAGTAACATTCTCGTTTTTTGCGAGCTTTGCCATACTCGCAGAACTGATTCCAGTAACAGCGCGCAGATCTTTTTCTTAAGATCCCTGTCAATCAGCAATTTCCATAGTTTTTTATAGCTTACTGTAGCCATAAAGCATTCCCTTCTTCAACCAACCGTATATGTGTAGCGGAATCGCAAATCTTCGGACTTCTTTTGCAAACTTATTTTTGCATTCGCGAACATTATACGCTTTTGCTGGGACGATATCAATACCCGGATATGGTTCACAGAAAAGTTACAACCAAGAGTGTCGAGGATTACCGTCTGACTGTTGACTTTTCTCGGCTGCTGGGATATAATAGCACCGTAAGCTGTTCGGCTAACAGATAACAAATATTGAAGGGAGAACGACAATGACAAATCAGGAAAGGAGTTTCGGAGAGGTTCTTCACTTGCTTCGCGAGAAAAAGGATGTGACACTACGAGAACTGGCAAGAAAAATCAATGTGTCCGCGCCTTTTCTCAGCGATGTGGAGAAGGGCCGTAGAGCACCGTTAACTGCTGAGCGCCTTGAAGCTGCTGCCCAAGCTCTTAATCTTGATAAAGAGGAGGAGCGGGAACTGTATGATGCTGCGGGAAGACAGCGGAAAACAATAGCACCAGATCTTCCGGATTACATCATGGAGCGGGAGTATGTCAGCGCCGCGCTCAGGACAGCCAGAGATCTTGATGCCGGTGAAGAAGAATGGCGTAAATTTGTGGAAGATCTGAAACAGCGGAGAGGGTAAATTGAATGTACAGACCTGAACTCAAACACAAGGCAAACGGCATCCCCATTGTTTCGAATAAGGAACTGGACCAGATCGGCGAGCGAATGGCCCTCGATTTTGATCCTTCTCTGCTGCTCGATCCTCACCCGGTAGACATCGACAGGTTTATTGAAAAGTACCTGGGCCTTCACCTTGATTACATGTACCTGTCTCACTGCGGGGTGTACCTCGGAACAACGGTTTTTCAGACAACTGACTACCTTCCTATTTATGATCCAGTGGAACATCGGGCAGATTATGCCCATGCTGATGCAGGCACAATAATTATCGATAGCTCCCTCGAAGAAGAAGGACAGGAGCACAGATACCGTTTTACTGCCGGGCATGAAGGTAGTCATGGGATACTGCATCCGAGCTATTTCCTAAATACGATCGGTTCTGAGCACCGAGATG
>CALWYO010000045.1 GCA_944385785.1 uncultured Oscillospiraceae bacterium
AGCTACGACTACGACGCTGAGCATTACACAAGGCCGGACACCGGAAACGGCGGTGAGGAGACTACTATTACGGCTGATGAAGCGACAAGTATAGCTCTGAACCATGCGGGCGTGTCGCAGTCGGATACTTACGGGCTTCATACGGAGCTGGACCGTGACGATGGCAGAGTAAGATATGAAGTGGAGTTTAAATCCGGAGGTTATGAGTACAATTACACTATTAACGCCTCGGATGGATCCATAGTTGAGTACGACAGGGAACGCGACTGAAATAACGGTTGAGAACACAAAGGGCCAGGGGATATCCCCTGGTCCTTTTGCAGAGATTTGAAGTTTAGCATGATATGCCGATGGGGTTTTATATAAGGTAAACTTATCAAGATTATCCGCAATGCGAATTGCTGTTTTAAGAGAATCTGCTAAAATTATATGGATACCCCATGGTAATACTGAAGATAGAGATGCTGGATGATGTGCTGCGTTAGATTTAAGCCATAAAACTTCATGCGCCATGAGACGCACCACGAAAAAGCAAAAGAGCGTGGCGCATGAAGTTTCGCGTATGTGGACCGTCTCGGCCAACGCGCTTTGATTTTATGGCCGTGCCGTAAAAGCGGCGCATGGCGGTTTTTGCAATTCTTTTGCATAGCAAAAAAATCGCCGGGGAGACATCTGCTGTCTCTCCCGGCTCAAATTTAAGCGGGCGCTTTCTCTTTACTTCAATTCGCCGAGGCACTTCTCACAGAGATAGTAACCGGGCTTCAGTTCGCGGAGGGACTGAGTAGAGCCGCATTTGAGACAGACATTTGCAGCTTTCTGGAAGATTATCTGACCCTTTTCCTGATCCACCAGGATCTCCAGCGGGTCCTTCTCCTCGATACCGAAGGCACGGCGTACGTCTATTGGGAGCACCACGCGGCCCAGTTCATCGACTTTTCTTACGATTCCTGTACTCTTTATCATATCCGAAACCCTCTTCTATATATATTGGAAATTTCCATTTCCAAGTAATATATTACCATAAAAAAGATTTATGTCAACATATTTTTCCAAATTTTTTTAAAATATTGGAAAAAAGACTGAATAGAGACATTATATCCCGATTCTTGTTTCTATTTGACATATGTGATAATATGTTATATAAAGTTATATCTGTGTAATTTGGAGGTGCAGTTATGGAGATGAAGTTTTATATTTGCAGGCATTGCGGGAACATTGTGGGATTTGTGAAAAACAGCGGCGTACCCATTATGTGCTGCGGAGAGAAGATGGAGGAACTTGTTGCCAACACCACCGACGCTGCTCAGGAGAAGCATGTGCCTGTGTATAGTGTGGAAGATGGAAAGGTCACCGTGACTGTTGGCAGCACAGAGCATCCTATGCTGCCGGAGCACTACATTGAGTGGATAGCTTTGCAGACCACCGGCGGCAATCACAGAAAAGCCTTGAAACCAGGAGATAAACCGCAGGCGTGCTTTATGCTCTGCCCAGAGGACAGAATTGAGGCTGTGTATGCCTATTGCAACCTCCATGGATTGTGGAGAGCCTGACGGGGATTTAATTACTGAGCGTGGAAGGTTCTGGCGAATGGAGGAAGAAAAGTAAACTGCCATTTTGCCATATGCCAGGTGCAGACAGGGGCAAAAAATATATTAATATTGGCTAATCTTACCTTAAAATATTGGTATTTTCTTAACAAAAATACCAAAAATGAATTAATTGATGCCGTTTACCTGCACTTTTGTAAAAAATAGTTGATATTTTTCATTAAATCCTTTATACTGTCTCAGTGATATTTTTGTATTTGCAAGAATACCCCTGGTAATATTCATATAACCGTTATTTTTCCGCAGCCCTGCGGAAAATGCGGCAGAGGCCGGCCTCTGCTTTCCCTTTTATTTGAATATAAAAGGGAAAGATACAGGTTTGGACAGACTAAATTCAAGGTAGGGGAAAAAATGAATTCCAAGTTGTTGTGGTATATCATAAAACGTCTCCTTTTGGCCGTTGCTACGGTCTGGCTGGTGATAACAGTAACTTTTTTCGTGACCAGGGCCGTTCCTGGAGGACCATTTCTCAGTGAAAAGGCCACAACAGAGGCAGTGACCGCTGCTCTGGAGGCTAAATACGGTCTGGATAAACCTGTTTTCCAGCAGTATTTAACTTATCTTAAGGATATAATAACCGAACTGGATTTCGGGCCATCGCTTAAGCAAAGAGGACGCGAGGTAATAGACATAATAGGCGACGGCTTGAAAACATCTGCGAAATTAGGTGTTATCGCTGCTTTCTCAGCTTTGGCTGTAGGAGTAGTTCTTGGCGCGGTGGCCGCGCTGCGCCGCAATAAGATAATCGACAAGGTGATTATGGTTATAACCACTGCGTTTGTGTCTATGCCATCGTTTATAATGGGGTCGCTTTTACTTGTGGTATTTGCGGTGAAGCTGCATATGCTGCCGGCAAACGGTTCCACCGCGGAGGGCCTGATATTGCCGATAATTACGCTGTCGCTATATCCTATGGCGTATATAACAAGGCTCACCCGCTCGTCGATGCTGGACGTGCTGGGTCAGGACTACATAAGGACTGCAAAGGCAAAGGGAGTTTCCGGTCCGAGGATAATTTTTGGACATGCTCTGAAGAATTCCCTTATACCTGTTATAACCTATTTTGGACCGATGCTGGCGTATATAATAACAGGATCGCTGGTTGTTGAGCAGGTGTTTGCCGTGCCTGGCATTGGCAGAGCGTTTGTCAATAGCATAACGAACAGGGACTACCCGTTGATAATGGGTACGACTATTGTGTTGGCGACTCTTATAGTCGTAATGAACCTTATAAGCGACCTTCTTTACAAAGTGGTCGATCCAAGGATTAATCTGGAGTAAGGAGGGGAGCTGCCATGACAAAAAAACCGTTTAGTCAACATGTGGATCTTGACATGTTTATCCCCGCCACCAGTGCAGAGAAAGAATATATGGTCCAGATGCGTCCCAGTTCCACGTTCTTTAAGGACGGCGTTAAACGCCTTTTGAAAAACAAAGTGGCTACTGTGTGCTTTTTCATAATAGTATTAATTACTCTGATGAGTATTTTTCTACCGATGTTCTGGCCATACTCATATGATCAGATGCTGGGAATTACGCCGGGCAGACCGGTGGACCCGTCGTATAATAATCTGGCGCCTTTTGAGTATGGTTCCACCGAGCAGGAGAGGATTGCCGCCGGCGAGAGTGTGTTCCCGCATATATTTGGTACGGACGCATCTGGCAGAGACTACTTTATAAGGGTTATATACGGCACGCGTATATCTTTGGCAGTTGGCTTTTTTGCCAGTATAATCGTGCTGATAATCGGCTTGACCATCGGGTCGATAGCTGGTTACTGTGGCGGCAAAGTTGACCTTGTGATAATGCGTATTGTAGATATGATTTATTCTCTGCCGGACATGCTTATGGTTATACTTCTGTCCTCTGTCCTGAAGGTAAGCGGTCTTGAGCAGGCGATTGAGGGGACTGTCCTGGCAAAGATAGGCTCAAATATTATAAGCCTTTTCATAGTGTTCGGTGTACTGTACTGGGTCAGTATGTCAAGACTGATACGCGGACAGATACTGTCTCTGCGGGAGCAGGAATACGTTCTTGCTGCCAGAGCCACTGGAGCAAAAGGCGGATGGATAATAAGGAAACATCTTATTCCAAACTGTATAAGCGTTGTGGTTATATCCACTGCACTGCAGATACCCAGCGCCATATTTACCGAGAGCTATCTGTCGTTCCTGGGATTGGGGGTAAACGCCCCTATGCCGTCCCTTGGCTCCCTTGCCGCAGATGCTCTAAACGGCATGAGCACATATCCGCTGCGTCTGGTTATTCCGGCAATAGTCATCTCCCTTATAGTGCTCTCCCTGAACCTGTTCGGAGACGGATTAAGAGATGCCTTTGACCCGAAACTGAATAACTGAGAAAGGGGAGTATGAAAATGGCACTATTGGAAGTTCGAGACTTGCATACCTCTTTCTTTACGGATGCCGGTGAGGTCCGGGCAGTAAACGGCGTGTCTTTCAATTTGGAACACGGTAAAGTACTGGGAATAGTTGGAGAGTCCGGCTCGGGTAAATCTGTGACAGCATATTCTATAATGCAGATTCTGGCAAGCACTGGCAAAATTGTCTCCGGTTCAATTAAACTTGACGGTGAAGAATTGGTAGGCGCCGGTGAAAAGGTGATGAAGACAGTCAGGGGCAATAAGGTATCTATCATATTCCAGGACCCTATGACTTCACTCAATCCAACTTATACTGTTGGACATCAGCTAATTGAGGCTATAACGCTGCATACAAACAGGAACAAAAAGCAGGCGAAGGAACGGGCTATAGAGATGCTGCGCCTGGTCAACATAAACGAGCCTGAGAAACGTATGAAGCAATATCCCTTTGAGTTCTCCGGCGGTATGCGCCAGAGAATAATGATAGCCATGTCTCTTGCCTGCGAACCCGATATTCTCATAGCCGACGAGCCTACAACTGCGTTGGACGTCACCATCCAGGCTCAGATATTGGAGCTTATGAAATCCCTGCAGGAAGAGCTGGGCATGGCGATAATTATGATAACCCATGATCTTGGCGTTGTCGCTCAGATGTGTGATGAAGTAATAGTTATGTATGCCGGATCCATATGCGAACAGGGTACGGCAGATGAGATTTTCTATTCACCAAAACATGAGTATACAAAGGGACTTATGCGCTCAATACCGTCGGTTGACACGGCGGGGAAAAAACTTCAGCCAATAACCGGTACGCCCATAGACCTTTTGAATATGCCGGAGGGGTGCCCCTTTGCGCCTCGATGCGATGCGGCTATGAAGATATGTATAAAGAGCCGCTGTCCAAGGATGGAGATAAACTCAGACCATGCCGCGTCTTGCTGGATGAATGTCAAAGACGGACTTGATGACGGCAGCATAAAGATAGAAGATGTCAACATAGCGGAAGGCGGTGAGGCATCGTGAGTGAAAATTTGGGCCGTCCATTGATAGAAGTAAAAGACCTTAAGCAGTATTTTAATATAAATACCGGAGTGTTTAAAACGAGACCTCTGAAAGCTGTAGACGGCGTGTCTTTCTCAATAAACAAGGGTGAGACGCTGGGTCTGGTGGGCGAGTCGGGCTGTGGAAAGACCACGGTTGGACGCACGATACTGCATCTTTATAAGCCTACTGGCGGAGAGATCTGGTATAACGGAAAGAAAATAGACAATAGAGATTCCATAAAAGAATTCCGTACAAAGGCCACCATGGTTTTTCAGGACCCATATTCTTCGCTGAACCCCAGGATGACGGTTTCCGACATAATTGGGGAACCTCTGGATGTACATAAGATGTACAGCAGCAAGCAGGAGCGTCAGGAACGAATTCTGGAGCTTATGAGACATGTGGGACTAAACAGCGAGCACGCCTCAAGATATGCCCATGAGTTCTCCGGCGGACAGCGCCAGAGAATAGGTATAGCGAGGGCTCTTGCCGTTAATCCGGACTTCATAGTCTGCGACGAGCCTGTTTCCGCCCTTGACGTCTCCATACAGGCCCAGGTAATAAATATCTTTGACGAACTCCAGGAGCAGATGGGCCTAACATATCTGTTTATAGCCCATGATCTTCTGGTAGTGAGACACATCAGCGACAGGATAGCCGTTATGTATCTGGGACATGTGGTTGAGCTGGCAGAGGCTTCGGAGATATACGATCACCCGCTGCACCCATATTCACGGTCACTCATGTCTGCGGTGCCTGTGCCAGATCCAAAAGTGGCCCGGGCCAACAAGAGAATCGTGCTAACTGGCGATATACCAAGCCCCCTCAACGCGCCCAGCGGATGCACTTTCCGCACCCGCTGTCCGTACGCTACAGACCAGTGCGCCGAGGCGGTGCCCGAGTTTAAAGAGGTATCCCAGGGACATTTTGTCGCTTGCCACCGTGTGGGACAGATCAATTAATCAGTTCATTCTATCCGTTAAAACGGGTATTTTGAAAAATTTCGTGAAAGGACGAGATGAAATGAAGAAGTTTTTAGCACTGCTTCTGGCGCTGGCCATGGTATTCTGCCTGGCGGCCTGCTCTGGAGGCGACGATACCGGTGACGCTAATAGCGACAACAATACCACCGGTAACGAGGACAACGGCAATGGCGACGAGAATACGGGCAGCGCCACAGGCACCAGCTCTATTAATGTCAGTATTGCCTCTGAGCCTGACACCATCGACCCTGCCCTTAACTCCGCTGTTGACGGCGCTACAATGGTGAGCCATCTGTTTGCAGGACTTGCAAAGTGGGCTCAGGATGAGAACGGCAACCTGGAGATCGTAGCTGACTGCGCTACTGAGCTGCCTGAGGGAGTCGTAAATGACGACGGTACAGTTACATATACTTATACCCTGAAGGACGGCCTCACCTGGTCAGATGGAGAGCCTCTCACTGCTCAGGACTTTGTGTTTGCGTGGAACCGCGCTGCTTCAACCGAGCTGGCTGCGGACTACGGCTACATGTTTGAGGTTGTTGACGGCTATGCAGACATCTGGGCTACTGATGATGCTGGTAACTATGTAAATCCTGACGCTACTTTGAATGCAGTCGCTGTGGACGATACCACCATTGAGGTTACTCTTGCCAACGCAGTTGCTTACTGGAATGAGCTTCTGGCCTTCCCAACTTACTTCCCTGTACGTGAGGATGTTGTCGCTGATGAGTCCTGGGCTACTGACCCGTCTACTTACGTCAGCAACGGCGCTTACGAGCTCACAGGCTGGGAGCACAACAGCGTTATAACTCTCACTAAGAACGAGAATTACCATGATGCAGATGCAGTCACCATGAACGAGATCAACTTCTATCTCTCAGATGATGCCAACAACATGCTGACAAACTTTGAGAACGGCGACTGGCTCCTTATTGACACTGTTCCAACAAACGAGATTGAGACGCTCCAGACCGAGTATCCGGACGAGTTCTTCATCGAGGGACAGATTGGTACATACTATATCTCCTGGAATATAAACGTGAATCTCCTGCCTTCCGACAGCACTCTCACAGGCGTTGAGGCTGAGGAAGCTAACGACGATATCCGTAATGCACTCTCCCTGCTTCTGGACCGCAACTACATCTGCGAAGAGATTGGCCAGGCCGGCCAGCAGCCCGCTTCCTCTTTCGTTGCAATGGGTATGACCGATGCCGACGGCAGCCAGTTCTATGAGAATGCCGGACATAGCGACGACTATATTGGCTACTTTGATGTATCTGCTGACGCCTATGAGTCCAACTATGAGCAGGCAATTGCCACGCTGCAGCAGTATTATGACTACGACGAGTCCACTGGCACATTTACCAATGTTCCGACCATCACATATCTTTACAACACCGATGAGTCAAACCAGGCTATCGCCGAGTACGTACAGAGTGCCTGGAGTGCAGTGGGCATCAATGTACAGCTGGAGAACCAGGAGTGGAACACCTTCCTGAACACCCGTAAGAATGGCGACTACACCGTAGCCCGCAACGGCTGGCTCGCTGACTACAACGATCCTATCAGCTTCCTTGACATGTGGACCACAGCCTCCGGTAACAACGACACTCAGTTCGGCAAGGGCGATCACGCTTCCATAGCCATGTACGACCTGGATCTGACTCCATACGGCTATGAAGTTAACGTCACCGACGGCACATGGGCTGAGACTTACGATGTGCTTATCTCCACCATTAAGAGCTGCACTGACGATGAGGCCCGCTATGCCATGATGCATCTGGCTGAGGATATGCTTATGACCTCCGGCTGCATTACTCCTATCTACTTCTACACTGATATCTACATGCTGGACAGCAGCGTCCATGGCTTCTTTGCCAACCCGCTTGGATATAAGTACTTCATGTACTGCACCATCGAGGGCTGATTGTGAGATTCCCCTGTAGATGAACTAAATCCCGCAGACCTTATGGTCTGCGGGATTTGTTTCTTAAAAACCTCGTAGAGTTCGCGGCGGGCACGTCGCGAAGAATATGAAATCAGTTTTCTCCGGCGACATGCGCGTTGGAGAAAACACTTCTCGGCCTGCAAACGTATGAGTTGTCCGTTTTCAGCGGACAACGAGTGCGCTGCAGCAGGCCGTATCCCCCTCTGTCGGAAAAGGCGGCGGCCTTTTTCGACAGTAAAATCCCGCAGACCCAATTGGGTCTGCGGGATTTTCTGCGTCAGGGGGGTAAGTATGGCTTAGGCGGGATAGAGGTTATTCGCCGGATCTGATAAACTCCTCAGGTTCAATCTGCCACAGAGCTAATGCCGTTGAAAGAAAAAGGTTTAAGGAGCCCTCTTCCAGCTCCTCGTCTATGTCAAATTCTTCTTTGATCCGCCCGATGCGGTATATTACGGTGTTTCTGTGGGCCTGCAAACGCTGACACGCCATTTGTATTGACCGGTGGCAGTCCAGATAGTGATATAGCGTCCGGATGTACTCCGTCCCATGGGCGATGTCATGCTCTAAAAGCTGGGATATGCGGGGATCGATGAGATCCATTCCATGGGACAGGCGCTCCAGCATCAGATACTCTCGGAAATCCTCTACCATAGCAACTTGACGGCTGTGGGAGACGGACATATATTCCAGGACACACTTGGCGCTCTCATAGTATTGAGGCAGAGTGTACAATCGGTCTATCTGCTCCGTAACCGCCGCAATTAGACCATAGCGGGAGGAAAGCGGCGGGAGCGTTTTTAAGGATATGCCGTTTAAGAAAATGAGTATGCGGTGGTCATATATAAAAGGATGGCCTTCGGGAAATGACTCTTCAATTGCCCTGCCAAGTGTCTCAGTAGGCGCTCCGCGAAGGGCGTGCCGGTCCGGCTCTATCACGGCAAGACGTACAGGTCCCACTGAGGCCAGGTAGGTGGCCGAGATTTGAAATTGAAAAGCCGCCTCGCTGCTGAAATCGCCGTTTAAAAGGCTTATCAGCAGCGCCTCGCCGCTGTTGCTGACCAGCTGGTCTCTGTGATTTTTAAAGAGCAGCTCCTTTGAAAGCACAGCGCATACAAGCGCAAAATCACGTTCTTCTACATTTTGAAGGGCGCCGCATAAATCAACGCATATGAGATATCCCATTGATATGCCGCTGTAAGTCAAATCCATCACACGGCCTTGGCAATCGGAATCCTGTACGGATGTCAGTTTGCTCTCTCCGTTGGCCCTTCCCGTGCGCGCCAGATCAATGAGTTCGTAGTTCAGCTCTCTGCTGTGTATCACAGACCAGAAAAACTGGTCTTTAAATTCCGGAGGGGCGTAATATGAGATAACGCGGAAGGCGTTGTCCGCCACTATTATAGGGCATTTCAGCGATTCTCCGATGTCCCTTGTGAGTCCGTCAATGTCGTCTCGGGTAAAGAAGTCCATTAACAGAGATTCAAAATTCATAAAGCCTCCATTTTGTGCTGTCAGCACAAATAATTTTTTATAATCATACTCCCGTATCGGTGAAAAAGCAATAATGTATGGGTATAATAATAATTGTTCCGAGGGGAACAGAGAGATAAGATATGAAAGAAAGGTATGAGTCCGATGGGCTGTTATGAGCGCAATTAATTAGAAAAATGATTAGGAACTGACATAAGGACATTTGAAAGGAGGATGGAGAAGATGAGTAAGAAAATAGTTCGGGTGATAAGTGTTGTGGCAGGTGTCCTGCTGATAGCAGCCGGCATCTACTGCATAATCCGCGAAGATGTGGCACTGATGACTGGAGCTGTGATACTTGGCCTGTCCATGCTGCTGTCAGGTGTTCTGGAACTGGTCATCTTTGCTAAAGCCGGAGGAACCATGTTAGGTTCGGGCTGGCTGCTTCTGGATGGGCTCCTGACAGTTATATTGTCGCTGTTCATGCTGTTCAATGGCTTTTTCACATTGCTGTACATGCCGTTGCTGTTTTCGGCGTGGCTGATGTTTTCCGGAATATTCAGGATTGTCAGTGCAGTTGATATGAGGGCTTTTGGAGCGCGTTATTGGTGGGTAACCCTTATATTTGCCATAGTGCTTACTGTGGTAGGGTTCTTAGGCTTCATAGACCCATGGGTAAGTCTTGAGGCCATGAGCATAACCATTGGAATAGTGTTCATTCTGGAAGGGCTCGATTCAATCATAGCGGGCTTTAACTCCCCCAGCAGGGACATTTGAAAATAAAAATATAAAAAATAATTAAAATGGAGGTTTTTAATATGTTACCCAGCATTTTTGGTGAAAATATGTTTGATGATTTCTTTGATGATTTTGACCGTCAATTTTTTGGAAGGCACAACCCGCTGTATGGCAGAAGGGCCAAGAACCTTATGAAGACCGACATACAGGAACATGATGACAGGTACGAGATAGAGATTGATCTCCCTGGATTTAAGAAGGATGAGATAAGTCTCGATATGAAAGACGGATATCTGACCATCAGCGCTGCCAAGGGCCTGGATAAGGAAGAGAAGGGCAAGAAAGGAAAATATATCCGTCAGGAACGCTATGCCGGAGCCTGCTCCAGGAGCTTCTATGTGGGCGATGTAAAGCCCTCTGAGGTACACGCAAAATATGAGTCAGGTATTCTGACTCTGGAGATACCGAAGAAGGACGTACAGGTTTTGCCGGACAGCGGCCATATAGCCATTGAATAATTAATGATAAAAATACCTCTGGCATTTGCCAGAGGTATTTTTGACTAAAATTTACTCATGCCCTTTTGCGGGAGCCGGACCGCGATGGCGTATGCGGTGACGGCCGTGGAGCATGTAATAGGCAAAGAGCGCAATGGCCGCAAGTATCCAACCTGCCGGATAGCCAAGGGCGATAGCCTGGGGAGTGCCGATAAATCTGTCGACTATTGCAAGATATATCTGACGGAATACGACGAATGAACCCAGCAACAGAAGCATCGGCGCTGTCGCGTCTCCTGTACCACGGAGCACTCCAGCATACGTATTGAATACGCACAGGAAAAGATAGAAGGGTATCATAAGCCTTACAAACATAACGCCGTAACGGAGAACTTCGGTTTCCTGGTTAAACAGGGCAGTAAGGGGCTCAGCGAATATCATCAGCGGGACCATAAGGACTACGGTAATACCGGCTGTTATGGCCAAAGTTATGTAAAGACCCTGCTCCACACGTTTGTATTTACCAGCGCCCATATTCTGTCCGGCGAAAGTGGTGACAGCCATTGAAGTGGCCTGGGCAGGGAGACCGAGGAAGGCGTCCAGTTTATTATATGCCGACCAGCCTGCCATACAGTCGGAGCCGAACTGATTTACATAGGACTGGACGAAGACATTTGAAAAAGCTGTAAGACCGGACTGTATGGAAGTTGGCAGACCAATCCTCAATACCTGATAGAGCATCGGCTTTGATATTTTCAGTGATTTCAGCTCCAGCTTGTAGGAGCCTTTGGCGCGCATCAGAACAAGCACTACGAGTATTGCGGAGAGGAACTGAGCTATTATGGTGGCGTATGCAACTCCGGCAACGCCCATGTGGAAGACTATGACGAATACAAGGTCCAGAATTGTATTTACCACTGCGGAGAACACCAGGAAATAGAGCGGGCGGCGGGAATCCCCAACGGCGCGCATGATTCCGGCTCCAGTGTTGTATATCATAAGTCCGGATACTCCGGCAAAATAGATGGTGAGATATGTAGTGGCCTCGCCGAACACATCGTCTGGTGTATCCATAAACCGCAGAAGCGGTTTGGCAAGGGCGACGCCGACTCCGGTAAATATCACAGAGAGAAACAGCATGAACAGCATTGTGGTATGGACGGCGTCTTTAACCCTATCATCCTCTCTGGCGCCAAACTTCTGGGATATTACGACTCCGGCGCCGGTGGAGAAGCCGTTAAATATACCTATTAATGTGTTTATTATACTGGTGGAAGAACCGACTGCCGCCAGAGCTTCCTTACTGACAAAGTTACCGACAACTATACTGTCAACAGTGTTATACAGCTGCTGAAAAATAAGACCGATGAGCATGGGAATTGCGAAGTTTACTATGTGTTTCCATATTGGACCTTCACTCATGTTGACTTCGTTTTTGCCCAGTTTTGTCAACTAAACCACACCCCTTTATATATTTTGACGGACATCCGTCAAGCCGTGATGAATATAACCGTTTATACGGCGAAAGGGATTATAGACCCCTGTGATATGAAAGTCAATAGATAGATGAAATTATTTTTTGAAGATCCTGCAAAACTTAATTTTGCCGACAATATCATATTCAACCTTTTTATATTGTATTCAACCTGCAAACTGATGTATAATCTAATAAACCGTTTATAATGAATCATTAGGGAGGCAGTGTATGAATATTATCGTCCTCTGCGGAGGCTTATCTATGGAGAGGGACGTGTCAATAAAAAGCGGCGCGATGATTGCCAAGGCTCTCAGGGAGAGAGGACATAAGGCTGTGCTTATAGACGCCTTCTTTGGATATCAGGGGAAATACACCAAGCCCGCTGAGATATTTGATTTTCCTGTGGATGACAGCATTGCCGATATACCTGAACAAGTTCCTGATCTGGAGGAGATAAAGGCTAAACGGACCGGCCAGGCAGATAACAGCAGGGTTGGAGCCAATCTAATTGATATTTGTCTGGCGGCCGATATTGTATTCCTGGCACTCCACGGCTCCGACGGGGAGGATGGCAGAATACAGGCTATGTTTGACATAGCCGGCGTGCGGTATACAGGCTGCGGATATATGGGCAGCGCCATCGCCATGAATAAGGCGGTTGCCAAAGACCTGTTCCGAGCAAACGGTATCAGGACCCCAGAAGGGCGGGATATAGCTGCTGATGATGCAGACAAAAGCGCGCCGTGCTATCCCTGCGTTGTCAAACCCAGGTCAAGCGGTTCCTCCGTAGGCACTTCCATTGCCAGAAATGAG
The DNA here is from genome assembly GCA_944385785.1 of uncultured Oscillospiraceae bacterium. GTDB lineage: Bacteria > Bacillota > Clostridia > Oscillospirales > Oscillospiraceae > RUG626. The sequence continues at coordinate 12,958 of CALWYO010000045.1, forward strand.
GAAGAATATAAAGCGGCGTTGAGCGAGGGATTTAAATACGACAGTCACCTTATTGTGGAGAGATATATAAAGGGCCGAGAGGTGGACGTGGGAGTGATAGACGGGCGCGCCCTGGAGCCGATAGAGATATGTCCCAAAAGTGGATTTTTTGATTATAAAAACAAATATCAAGAGGGCATGACAGACGAGATTTGTCCGGCTGATTTTCCTGCACATGTCAAGGAAGAACTGAAAGAGATTGCTTTAAAGGTGTTTCGCGCGCTGTATCTTGAGGTGTACGCCAGGATGGATTTCATGATAGATGAGCAGGGGCTAATATGGTGTCTGGAGGCCAATACGCTGCCAGGTATGACTCCGGCAAGCCTGATGCCAAAGGAGGCCGCCGCTGAGGGAATAGAATATGGAGAGCTGTGCGAGATGATAATCTCCCGCTCTCTGGAAAGGTATCAGTGAACGTATGAGCCAGTTGGTTATATTTGGAACAGGATATGCAACCGCTACAAGATGCTACAACACATGTTTTGCAATTAAGAGCGATGAGGGCGTGTTTTTAGTTGACGCCGGAGGCGGCAATGAGATTCTCAGGAGACTTGAGGCGGCAGGTATTAATCTTGAGGATATACGCGGGATGTTTGTAACTCACGGACATACTGACCATATAATTGGCGCCGTATGGATAATCCGAGTTATTGAGGCGGCCATGAAGTCGGGAAAATATAATGGAGAATTCCCCATATACGGCCATGACGAGGTTTGCAGGACGCTGAAGTTTATGTGCGATAATATGCTGGCAAACGGCGCTTACGGTTGGGCCGGCGGCAAGATCAGGTTAAATGAGGTAAAGGACGGGGACACAATTTCCGCTGCGGGGAAGATTTATACTGTCTTTGACATATTCTCCAGCAAAAAGAAACAGTTTGGATTTACTGCGGAAGTAGAAGGCAATAAACTTGTGTGCCTGGGCGACGAACCTTTTAATCCCAAATGCGAGAGATATGTGTCAGGTGTAGATATACTCATGAGCGAGGCGTTTTGCCTTGAGCGCGACGAAGAACGGTTCCACCCGCACCAGAAAAGCCACAGTACGGCATTGGAAGCGGCAGGCCTTGCCCAGAGATTAGGCGCAAAAGAGTTGATACTTTACCATACTGAGGATACAGATCTGGCGCACCGGCGTGAAAACTATACTGCGGAAGCCGCCAGAGCTTTTTCAGGCATTATACATGTGCCGGACGATATGGAAGTGATTGATGTTCAAAAGAAGGGAGGCAGCAGATGAAGAGAAAGCAGATAACTCCGGAAAAAATAGCGGAGTTAACAGGCGGGACATATATGGGCCCAAGAAGCAGAAAAAATGACAGGATTGACGGAGTGGGTCTTGACAGCAGGGACATTGAGCCTGACGATCTTTTCGTTTGTATCAAAGGCGCCAGGGCTGACGGACACGACTTTGCCCGTCAGGCGGTGGAGCAGAAGGGCGCTCTGTGTTGTCTGGCGGAGAGGGAACCGTATGATGGGTGTCCCTGTGTTATAGTGGAGTCTGTTGTCTCCGCCCTTGCAAAAATAGCGGAATACTACAGGCAGCTTTTTTCGATACCTGTTATCGGAGTCATTGGCAGCGTAGGGAAGACCACGGCGAAAGAGCTTATCTCTGATGTGCTGGGCAGGAAGATGAATGTGCTGAAGACGCCTGCTAATCTCAACAATGAACTGGGCGTACCGCTTACGCTTTTGTCAATAAGGGAAGAACATGAGGCAGCGGTTATCGAGATGGGCATCTCAGATTTCGGTGAAATGCGCCGGTTAGCTAAAATGGTAAGGCCCGACATATGCGTTATGACGTCTATAGGCTACTGTCATCTGGAAAAGCTGGGGGATCTCAGAGGAGTGCTTCGGGCAAAAAGCGAGGTATTTGAGTTTATGGAGCCGGACTCCATAGCGATTGTCAATGGAGATGACGAAATTCTCAGGGACTTTGACCCTGGCGTAAAGAAGATAACTTATGGAATCGGTAAAGATAACGACTATCATGCCGAGAACATTGAGAGCCTCGGGTTTCAGGGTATAGCCTGTGATATCTGTATGGGCGATATGTGCGTGTTTACTTTGATACCGGCCTTTGGCGAACACATTGTATATGGCGCCCTGGCCGCTGCGGCAGTCGGCAAGACGCTGGGCGTTGATGGAGAGGATATCCTCAGGGGTCTTGCCGAGTACAGGCCGGTGGGCGGCAGGGCCAACGTGACAGATACAGGCTACATTACCTTAATTGACGACTGCTATAATGCCAATCCCAACTCTATGGCGGCTTCGCTGCGTTCACTGAGCTCTATCCGCTCCCTGTCGGTAAAGCCCCAGGGCAACAGGGTGGCCATATTAGGAGATATGAAGGAGCTTGGTAAAGACTCCGTGGAACTGCATGAGGCCATAGGCCAACTGGCCGCGGAGCTGAAAATAGACCTGGTCATATGCTGCGGTCAGGAGGCCAAGGGTATTTTTGACGGCTGCGTGAAATCTGGTCATGTGAAAGCCAGATATTACAGGGATAAAGAAGATTTTTACCCCGATATATCCTCCACAATCGGGCGAGGGGACGTGGTGCTTGTGAAAGCCAGCCATTCCATGGAATTTGAGGATATAGTAGTTCGGCTGAGAGCGTTGGAGCGCCGGTAATGCGTCTTAAGTATACCGTAAATGAATATGACGCCGGCAGAAAGGTGTATGGAATCCTGAAGGGTGAGCTTCGTCTATCTGATACGCAGATAAAGCGGCTGAAAAACGGAGGAGGCATATTCCTTGACGGGCAGCCCTCTTTTACAACCCGTAGGGTCCAGCAGGGCCAGACTGTAGAGGTGAATTTATCTGTGTCGGAACAACCTCCGCAGTTTCCCCCTGAAAATGGGGAGTTGAATATACTGTGGGAGAGTGAAGGACTGCTGGCCGTAAACAAGCCGGCGGGGATACTGTCACATCCGTCCAGAGCCAGATTTACGGGCACTCTGGCAAACTATGTGGCGGGGTATCTGCTGGACAGATATTCCGACGCCTCCTGCCATCTGGTGAACAGGCTTGACAGAGACACCAGCGGAGTTGTGCTTGTGGCAAGAAGTGCCCATCTGCAGCGCCTGTGCGCCCAGGCTATAAAGGAACCCGAAGCGTACAAAGAGTATACGGCGTATACTTTCGGATGGCCGGAACCGGAAGACGGGGTTATAGATATGCCCATACGCAGAGAGATGCCTCAAAAAATGAGAAGGATAGTATCTGATGACGGCCAGCGCGCTGTGACTTTATATAAAACTGCCGGACGGTGGGAGCTGCTGGGAGGAGAGGTCTCCCGCGTTGAATACCGTCTGGAAACAGGAAGAACTCACCAGATTCGTGTACACAGCCTCGCCGCCGGCTTTCCGCTGCTGGGCGACGGCCTCTATTTCTCAGATAGGTCAAAGGCGCTTTCAGAGAGGCTGGGACTTACATCGCAGCTTCTGCACGCGGGACGTCTCTCCTTTGTGAACCCTGCAACAGGTGAGAGAGTTGATATAGCAGCGCCGGTGGTAAGAGAGGATATGCGCTCGCTTGAGGAAAAACTGATGAAAATAGGCAAAGTATCTATTGACATTTAGATAAGTATATTGTAGAATATTTGAGCGTCGTTAAAACGACGGTTGTGGCCGAGTAGTTCAGTTGGTTAGAACGCCAGCCTGTCACGCTGGAGGTCGAGGGTTCGAGCCCCTTCTCGGTCGCCAATATGCTGCTGTAGCTCAGTAGGTAGAGCGCATCCTTGGTAAGGATGAGG
>CALWYO010000046.1 GCA_944385785.1 uncultured Oscillospiraceae bacterium
CTTTATTTTGGTTATTGCTGCGCTGGTGCAGTTTGTGGAAATTATTCTGAAGAAGTATATGAAACCGCTTTATAATGCTCTGGGCGTGTACCTTCCTTTAATAACAACTAACTGTGCAGTTTTGGCGGTTACACTTTTAAATATCAGCGAGGAATACAATTTTATCGAGTCATGTGTGGACGGATTTTCGGCGGGAGTAGGGTTTGGCCTCGCATTAGTACTGTTTTGCGGTGTCCGGCGTGCACTCCAGAGGGCAAAGCCACCAAAGGCTTTTGAGGGCTTACCGATAACACTTGTTGCTGCGGCGCTTACGAGCTTGACATTTATGGGTTTCACTGGCATGGCAGAGAACCTTTTTAACTGATGGGAGGCGGCTCTATGGATATCATTAATGCTGTTTGGGTGCTTGGCGCTATAAGTGCGGTTTGCGCCATTCTCCTGATTCTTGCAGATAAATTCATGCAGGTTCCCGTAGATGAAAAGTTCCCTGCAGTTCGGGAGTGCCTGCCCGGTGCAAACTGTGGGGCATGCGGGTATGCAGGATGCGACGGATATGCTTCGGCTCTTGTCTCTGGTGATGAAACGAAGATTAACAAATGTGTACCTGGAGCGGACGGAGTTGCTATGGCGTTGGCGAAAACCCTTGACGTAGCATTTGAGGACGTGGAGGAACAGGTGGCTTTTGTCTGCTGCGGAGGCGATTGCTCGGCTACATCAGATAAAATGGAGTATCAGGGAATATCCAGCTGCGTAGCGGCGAAATCGATGTATGGCGGAAAAGGGGCATGTTCATTTGGATGCCTTGGATTTGGAGACTGTGCCAATGCGTGTCCGCAGGATGCAATATGTATATTTGATGGCCTTGCGAGAGTGGATGCATCGAAATGTATCGGATGCGGGATTTGCGCCAGGACTTGTCCCAGCAAAATAATAGCTATGATTCCGGCAATATCGAATACGGTTGTGAGATGCAGCAACAAGGAAAAGGGCGCTGCCACAAGAAAGGAATGCACGAGTGGATGCATTGGCTGCCACCGATGCGAAAAAGAATGCCCATCTCAGGCAATTAGAATAAGCGACAACTTGGCATATATTGATCAGGACAAATGTACAAAATGCGGCCGGTGCGCTCAGGTTTGCCCTGTGGGATGTATTGAAATCAGAAACCTTATTTCTGAAAAAAAAGCTGTGTAAATATATGAAAGAATATCAACCGCTGTGTGCACATTCACAGCGGTTGATATTTTAGCGTAAAATGTGGTAGAATAAATCAGCAAAATTGGCAGATTGTTGTTTGCCGGATGGGAGGACATCTATATGCGGTATATGAAAATCCATGGGGCCGGCAATGATTTTATAATCATAAATAATTATGATGGCGGCATATCGCCTGAGCAGTACAGTGCTTTAGCAATGCAACTATGTCAAAGAAGGCTGTCAATAGGAGCTGATGGCCTTATGATTGTTGAAAAAGCTCAGGCTGACGGCGATTTTAAAATGGCATTCTATAATTCGGACGGCAGCAGAGGAGAGATGTGCGGGAACGGCGCAAGATGTATATCCAGATACGGTTATGAGCACGGGCTTGCAAAGAGCGACGTATTATCAATTGAAACAGACTCAGGTGTTGTCAAGGGGAAACGTGTGTCGGAGCGTGTTTATACGGTTCGACTGGCGGATCCGACTGTAATCGAATTGTACAGAGTTGCTGAGGCCGGAGGCGAAAGCTACTGCTGTTCTTATATAGAACTTGGCAGTCCCGGCCTTCCGCATGCTATTTTTCTCAGGGATGGATGGGGACAGATACCGCGTGGAAAACTTAAGGAGATCTGTGTGCAGCTGAGAAATTTTAAAGGTTTTCCCAAAGGTGCAAATATAACTTTCTGTGAAATAGTGGGATCCGATCACATTTCGGCAGTCACTTTTGAGCGAGGTGTTGAGGATTTTACTCTTGCTTGTGGGACGGGATGCGGCGCTATGGCTGTGGCATTGACGCTACAGGGCTTAGTGAGCGGCACTGACGTGGCAATATCTATGCCAGGGGGAGATCTGTCAGTGACGCTTAATGTCAATCAGGGAAATGTCAGTGATATTATGCTTACTGGCCCCACATGTATTGTGTCGCAGGGAGAGATTTTGGACGAGGATTTAACGGTTAAATAATAATAGTAAGCTATAAATAGATAAGGACTGCTGTAATAGATTTTTAGAGCTATTACAGCAGTCCTTATTTCAAAAGACATATGAGAGCGGAATAATTCCAATGTATTTTGTGGTTTAGGAACACCATAAGAGTACATCAGAGAAAATGCGCTCCCGTGATGCCCTGTATCTGTACAAGTATAAAAAACTATAAGCAAAACAGATTTGATAATTTTCCAGTTTACCCAACAAGTTTTTGCCTAAACCCTTATTATGCGGCCTTCCTTCCTGGGCTTGCTGCTGGGAATAGGACCATCGATATAACCGATTAAAATATTACATACAGCAACCATATCCTCAGGTACGCCCCATTCTTTACGCAGTTGCTGGCCGTACTCCGTAGCAAAAACTTCTCCGGTGCGTCCTATATAACATGCTCCTAAACCCAGAAAATGTGCGGCCAATAATATATTTTCGCCTATCATGGCGGCGTCATCGTGGGAGTATTGACTGCTTCTGGTAAAAATGGTTAGCACGGTAGGGGCATCATAAAACCCGTTCATGATGGTGAAGTCGTCCATGATACTTGGCTGATCTGCAGATACTGAATGGGAGACTGATTTTGGGTCCTTATCCTTAAACATCATATATCTGCTTATGCGACCCAGCTTTTCGTTAATTTCACTATCCTGACAAACTACTATCCTGGAGTACTGGTTGTTTCCGGCGCTGGGGGCATAGAGTCCGGCAGTAAGTATTTGTTGAAGCACATCTTCTTCCACTTGCTTTTTCTGGAAGCGCCTGATAGCGTGGCGCGTTGTCATTTTTTCAATAAGTTCATTCATTGCTAATCCTCCTTATTACTCTGTTTTTATTACTATCTTACCGTTTATTGTACCTTTGTCAAAGGCTTTGCAGGCCTCTTTTATATCTTCAAATTTGAAGATTCCGCCGATACACGGAATCAAATCGTGTACTGAAAGAAAATTGAATATTTTATCGATGATATCCTGAGATGGAGAGTTACTGTAAAACCCTGTAAGATAGACTCCGTTGGGTATATATCTGATGGGGTCAAAGTCTCTGACGCTGAAAACTCCACCTAAAATACCTGTGCTGCACACTACTCCACCTTTATTTACACAGTGCAGAGTGTCATATAGAGTTTTAGGACCCACAAGCTCCAAAGCCTTTGTTATACCTGATATGCCGTTAGAGAGTTCGCCTGTGTCTAATACAGCATGGTCAGCTGCCGACAATAACGGAAGTTTTTCCTTTTTGTGCGTTGTAGCAATGACCTTGCAACCAAGAGCTTTGGCAAGCTGGAGAGATGCGTATCCAAGGGCGCATGTACCACCGCGGATAAGCAATGTGTCGCCTGAAGTCAAATTCAGACACTCAAAAAGTGAACCCCATGCTGTATAGTAAGTCTCAGGGACTGCGGCAAGTTGCTCCCAAGGAAGCTGAGAGGTTACAGCAAATACATGACTTGTAGGGAGTAGAGCATATTCGGCATAACTGCCGTTGAAACTGCGACCCATACCGCCCATTAGTGCAACTACTTTTTGCCCACATCTAAATTGGCTATCGGAACTGTCTGCAATTTCTCCTACACATTCAATACCTGGAATTATTGGCTTTTGTATGTACTTTGCACTGATTTCCTTTAACCTCAAAATTTGCTCAGAATGATTAAGTCCAAAGGCCCTGACCTTTACGAGAACCCATCCTGGGCGAACTTTTGGGACAGGAATGTCAGTTAAAATTATTTCATCAGCTGCAGTGGGAGAAGTCAAAACCACAGCTTTCATCGTTTTTGAGGAAATCATATAGGCATCACCGTGTTAAAACAAAAAATTCTAATGTTTTATTTAAATATAAATATCCGGCCATTCTTTCTTATCTTAGGAATAGGGTGAATGTCACCTTTTTTGTGATACCCAAGAAGTAGTTGTAGAACGGAATGATATTCGTTACAGATATTCCATTACTTTATTCATTTCAAGAAATATCCTTCCAGCACTGAGGATCAGGAGCATAAAAATTACCACTGTTACCACTGGCAACGGCAGGGCAGCCTCTACACCAAGCCAATAACTCGCATTTTGAACACTTTTCAAACTTACTATATTCTCTATAGCGCTCCATTTGGCAGATCCAAATGTCGGCCAGTCTGTCCTCAAAGACGTTTCCAACGCGGCCATTAAGTACGCGTCGGCACGCGAATACATCGCCCTTTGGAAGAATCGTCAAATGACAGTTTCCGCAGTTGCACCCGCCATAAATTATTCCTTCCTGGGAATCTTGAGGTATTTTGAAAGATCCAGTTTCGTACTCATATAGAGTCCACAGATGGTCTTTTTTATTAAAATAAGTTTTACAGCCCGCAGATTTATATTCCTTAAATTTTTTATCGCAATCTTCTAATAGTTTCCTATAGCGTTGAGGAGTTATACCTATGTCTTTTTCTTCACTTGTTGGGCAGTACCGAGCAAAAGCAAACACATCTGCTCCGGCTTTTACCGAAATATCTATAATTTCAGGTATTTCATCAATGTTAACTCCGGAAACAGTAGTCATAATTACACTTTTGATACCTGCATTATTTATACAATCAATTTTTTCGAGTGTGATATCAAAACTACCGGGCTTTCTGAACCAATCGTGGGTATTTCTGGAACCATCCAGTGACAGCTGATATTTTTCGCATCCATATTCTTTCAGCTTAATACAGACCTGATCATTGAGATGAAAAGGGTTACCAAGGATTGTAAATGGGATGTTGTGACATTTCAGCAGCTTTAGTAGCTTCCAAAAATCGGGATGTAGAATAGGATCGCCACCGGTGATATAGAAATACGGTAAACGTCCGTATACCTGACAAAAATCAAGACAATTATAAAATGTGTCTTGGATACGCTGCCAGCTCATGGAATCTAACTGTTTGCAGTTATCTTCTGAGAATATATAGCAATGTTTGCACCGCTGATCGCACTCATCAGTGATATGCCATTGAAAAGCAAAGTACTTTTTCATTATGTATAACCTCGCTGTTAGATTTTCTGCGGCATGTGTGGAGATTACATTCACGGCAATAAAGCTTGCCGTGAATGCTTTTCTGCGGTACTTATTTGTCGCCGGCGCCACAGGCTGAACCACAGGCTGCGGGCGTCTCTTCAGGATTATCACCAGCGCCGCAAGCAGAGCCGCATGAGGATACCCCTTTGTCCTGAATCCATTCGGATAGATTGGAAAGTGCCATATTATTTCCTCCTTGGGTATAGTATTTAAAGGCAACTGTTGCCTTTGTGATTTCTATTTTACATTTTTCTTATACTGCGACAAGTACGCACTTTTTTATTACCAGGTCACAAAAAAGTGACCTGGTAATGTGTTGCCATAGCTATTTACGATTGGGAATCTACAGAAGAGATATTGAAATAAAATGGATGTTGCATTATAATTAAATGTAATATCAATATTTGAACTATTGAGATTGGAGGTATTCAGGTGATTACAAAGGAAGAGATGCCAACTTGCCCAGTTGCTACTACAGTTCAACTGATAGGCAGCAAATGGAAACTGCTGATTATTAGGAATTTGTTAGTACGACCATGGAGGTTTAATGAACTGAAAAAAGATCTGGACGGTGTAAGTCAAAAGGTTTTGACGGACAGCCTGCGTTCAATGGAAGCTGACGGAATTATAACACGTACAGTTTATCCTGAAGTGCCTCCACGGGTAGAGTATGCGTTGAGTCAGCTTGGAGAGTCCATGCGCCCAATTATTAAAGCTATGGAACAATGGGGAATTGAGTACAAGGCAGGATTAGCAAAATAATATGTGATGGGATAGACAGCTGACTGAAATGATGAGGTTTGGACGTAAAACAAAATATTTCACATACATGTTGCTTCGAATTTTAGTGAAGCAACAGCATGGCGGAACTTGAAGAGATGGAAGCTTTACACTAACATGCAGCGGCGCAATACGAATCGATGTTATTTTTTTGAGCAATTCTGAATAGACCTTAACATGGGACAAAGCCCCGTGGAGGTGTTTAGATGCTGGCAGAAAAAATAGCTGAGATAAACGGAAGAATAGCGGACATCGTTTGGGGAGCGCCGATGCTTGCTCTTCTTATAATAGGCGGTTTCTATCTGACAAAGAGCTCAAGTTTTATACAGATACGCAGATTTGGCAGCGCCATGAAAAAAACCCTGGGTGGGATATTTAAAAAGGGGTCTGAAAAAAACAACGCAGTTACGCCTTTTGAAGCAGTGTGTACGGCCTTGGCAGGGACGATAGGCACAGGTAATATTGCAGGTGTTGTTATAGCTCTCTGCTTAGGCGGACCAGGAGCAATATTTTGGATGTGGGTTTCGGCGTTTATCGGTATGGGTATAAAGTATGCCGAGATATTGCTGGCCGTAAAATATAGAGAGCGTGACCCTGAAGGTGGATATCGCGGCGGACCAATGTACTTTATAAAAAATGGATTGGGAAGCAGGTTTAAATGGCTGGCAGCCCTTTTTTGCATTTTTGGGGCAGTTGCATCTTTTGGTATCGGAAATATGATGCAGATGGGAAGTATTATGACGGCCTTAGGAGGTGCGATTGGCGCTATAACAGAAGGTGAACCTGTACATAGATGGATGTTCCCAGTGGTAGGTCTGGCGATGGCAGCGGCATGCGCTATATCGATTGTAGGTGGTGCAAAGCGCAGAGGAAGGATGGCTTCGTTTATTGTCCCTTTTATGGCTATATTCTATATAGTCGGTGCGCTTGCAGTCATTTGCGCCCATGCAGATAGGCTTTTACCTGTACTCGGGGAAATATTCTCCAGCGCCTTTACCGGAACAGCGCTTTTGAGCGGGACGGCCGGAGAAACAGTGAGAAGGGCAATGTCCTGGGGGATGAAAAGAGGAATGTTTTCCAACGAAGCCGGCCTTGGCTCATCGCCTATTGCTCACGCGTCAGCAGATACAAAAAGTCCTGTTGAACAGGGGTTTATGGGAGTGTTTGAGGTTTTTTTTGATACGGTGGTTATCTGTACGCTTACGGCTCTTATGGTTTTGGTCTCAGGCGTCGGTCTTCCATACAGATCAGTAGGCGGAGCGGAATATTGTGCTCAGGCTTTATCTACTGTGTTTGGAGACAGACTCTCGTCAGTATTTATGGCAGCCGCAATGGCCCTGTTTGCATTTTCGAGTATCGTTGGATGGTCCCTGTATGGAGAAAGGTGCGTTGAATATCTGGCGGGAAAAGGGGCGGTGGATTGTTACAGAGCGGTTTTTGTGGCAGTCATCTTTTTGTCCTCATTTATGAGTTTTGGGTTTATAATACAGATTTCTGATATAATGAATGCTCTTATGATTCTTCCTAATATGACTGGTGTGTTGTTATTATCTCCCGTGGTAAAAAGAGAGACGGGACTATATTTAAGAAATGCGAGAAAATAAAAGATGCCGCGGAAAAACTCCGCGGCATTACAGTCTGTCAAAAAGCACCCTTATTAATTTCAAACATAGATAAAAAGTTCCAAAAGCCCTGGGCAGAGTTTAGTTGCGTCAGTAACAAAATAAATTAAAATTCTGAATGTACACTTGGTGAAAAAAGAAAAACGTGGCACACGGGAACGCAAACCCTTATAATGGTTTTGCCGAACATAAGAAACATAAGAAAGGAGTGAGCATCCCGTAAGCCACTCCACACATCTTACACCAACGGAACGAGGAAGTCTATACTATATACATTTCATGAAGCAGGGCTCCTGTAGGATTACAATAGATATTGGACAGTAGAAGAAAAAAGGATGAAGGATAAAGCCTCATCGGTTATAGTTGGAGTTGTAGACAACAAATGTACGAGAGGAGACCATATCCTTCATGAGTAAGAGTATAACGCAGGACATGGCATATCGGCAATCACTGATGAAGTACGCAGAGAAATACGGCGTCAGCATGGCCAGCCGGAAATATAACAAAAGCTGGTCCTATATCTACTTCTGGAAGAAACGCTAAGACGGTACATCGGAGTCGTTAGCCTACCAGTCCCGTCGGCCCCTTAACCGCCCGAATTGCGCCGGACTGTGACCTGTAACCGTGGCAGCAAGATTACCCTGTTCGCCGAGGTAGAAGAGGCGGTGAAAGGTACCATTTTCTACTTTGCCGACGCTGCTTCCCCTTGGCAACGGGTGAAGCAACGAGAATACCAATGGCTTACTCAGGGAGGCTTTTCCGAAATACTCTGCTTTCAGGTAGCTCCTCGATTCAGATGTCCAGGCTTTTTTCCACAAAATGAACCTCCGTCCCAGAAAGTGCCTTGCTTGGCGTTCCACAATTGAGTGTTGCACTTAATTTGACTTTTCACCAACTTATTTTCATAATTACAGTGGCGGCAGAGAGAAATCTCTGCTGCTTTTCATAAATTATATAGTTGACAATATCAATCAAATATTTTATAATATCAAACGTGGTTTCTTCAAGGAGGTTTTATATGACTACTTCAGAACAAATACGAGTATTGTGCGTAAGGACAGGAATTAGTTTGTCTGAACTTGCAAGAAGAATAGATCAGACACCTCAGAACTTTAATGCAAAATTAAAAAGAAATACAGTTACTCAAGAAGAACTCAGTCAAATCGCAAAAGTGCTTGGGGCTACTTATGAACAATATTTTGTATTGCCTAATGGTGAAAAAATAAAATAAGAAAGGTTTTCATTATGACTGAACATAGAATTATATTTGGCGATAGTAGATCCTTAAACCAAATTGAAGATAAATCGGTACAGTTAATCATAACTTCACCACCCTATTGGCAGCTAAAGGATTATGGAATAGACGATCAAATTGGGTTTAATGATAGTTATGAAGATTATATAAATAACCTAAACCTTGTCTGGAAGGAATGCGATCGTGTTTTAGCTGATGGTTGCAGACTTTGTATTAATATAGGAGATCAATTTGCTCGCTCTGTATATTATGGAAGATATAAGGTTATTCCAATTAGAACC